>NZ_CAXFDV010000113.1:0-2683 GCF_964001545.1 uncultured Aquincola sp. | reverse complement strand
GTCGGTCGACAAGATCTCGGCCCGGCTCAATGTCACCAAGGGCTCGTTCTATCACCACCACGACAACAAGGAAGACCTGATCACCGAGTGCTTCGAGCGCAGCTTCTCGGTGCTGCGCCAGGCCTTGCGGCTGGCCGCGCAGGCCGAAGGCGATGGCGGTGCGCGGGCCGCCGCCGCGGGGCGGGCGCTGGTGCGCTTCCAGCTGTCGGCGCAGGGGCCGTTGTTGCGGGCTTCGGCCACCAGCGCGCTGCCCGACCAGGCCCACCGCGACACCGTGCGCACCACGCTGCACCGCCTGACGCAACGCATGGCGGGCCTGCTGGTGCAGGGCGTGGTCGATGGCTCGGTGCGGCCGCTGGACACGCAGATGGCCGCGCAGGTGCTGGTGGGCGGCATCAACGCCGCGGCCGAGCTGCACCGCTGGGTGCCCGACGCGCGGGTGGACAGCGTGGCCGAGCTGTACGCCCGGCCGCTGTTCCAGGGCTTGCTGGTGCCGGTGGCTTAGCGCCCCGCCGTGTACAGGTCTCTCAGCTCGCGCTTCAGAACTTTGCCGATGGCGCTGCGCGGCAGCTCCGCCACCAGGCGCAGATCGGCCAGCCGCTGCGTCTTGCCCAGGCGTTCGTTGGTCCACGCACGCAACTCATCGGCCGTCACCGCCTGGCCGGCGGTCAGCACCACGTAGGCCACCGGCGTTTCGCCCCATTGCTCGGAAGGCACGCCGATCACCGAAGCTTCGGCCACCGCCGGGTGCTCGCGCAGCACTGCTTCCAGGTCGCTGGGGTAGAGGTTGAAGCCGCCGCTGATGATCATGTCCTTCTTGCGGTCCACCAGCGTCAGAAAGCCCTCGGCGTCAAAGCGGCCCACGTCGCCGGTGCGGATGAAGCGCTTGCCGGTCTCGTCGAACCATTCCACCGCGCGCGTCTGCTCGGGGCGGTTGTGGTAGCCGGTCATCATGCCGGGTGAATGGCCCACCACCTCGCCGGCTTCGCCCACCGTCAGCGTGCGTCCCTGCTCGTCGATCACGCGGATGTCGTGGCCTTCGGAGGGCCGGCCCACGGTGTGCAGCTTGTCGGGGAAGGCATGCGCTTCCAGGATGCAGGTGCCGCCGCCTTCGGTCATGCCGTAGAACTCCACCAGGCCGCCCGGCCAGCGCTGGAGCACATCGGCCTTCAGCGCCGCATGGAAGGGCGCGCTGGTGCTGAACTTCACCTTCGTGGCCGAGAGGTCGTGCGCGTCGAAGTCGGGCCGCGCCATCAGCCGCTGGTACTGCACCGGCACCAGCATCGTGTGCGTCATGCGTTCGGCCTCTGCCAGCTTCAGGTAGCCGGCGGCGTCGAACTTGGGCATCAGCAGCACGGTGCCACCCGCCGCCAGCGACGGGAAGAACACCACCAGCGTGGTGTTGGAGTACAGCGGCGTAGACAGCAGCGACACCGCCTGCGGCCCATACCCGTAGTGCATGCCGCGCCGCACATGCGACCAGCGCATGCCATGGCCTTGCACGATGCCCTTGGGCTCACCCGTGGTGCCCGACGAATAGATGATGTTGAAGGGCCAGCCCGGCTGCGGCGCCACCGGCTGCGGCTTCGCCCCTTCGGGGGCCAGCCAAGCTTCCAACGGCCGGCCGCAATCTGAGCCATCAAGCGCGATGCGCGGCGCGCTGCCTTCGGCTGCAGGCCCCGTGGTACCGGCCACGCTGCCATCGACGAACAGCAGCCGCGCTCCCGCGTCGCGCAACATGTTGGCAAAGGCCGCCGGCAGCACACCCGGGGCCAGCGGGGCCACCACCACGCCGGCGCGCAGTGCGCCGAGGAACACCGCGGCGTAGGTGGCCGACGAAGCCGCGCAGATGCCGATGGCATCGCCCGGCTGCAGGCCGTCGCGCTGCAGGCTGGCGGCCACGCGGTCCATCAGCGCATCCAGCTCGCCATAGCTCAGCGTGCGCTGCGGGTCCACCAGCGCGCGGCGTTCGGGCGCGGCCTGCGCATGGGCGCGGATCTGGTCGGTGATGACGCCGAAGTCGACGTCGAGGGCGGGGGTCATGGGCAAGTCCTTCTCTGCTCAGTAGCCGGCGCTGCGGTCCACCCGCCATTGCGGCGGCTGCCCGTGGCGCAGGCGGCGCAGCGTGTCCACGCATTGCGCGGCCACGGTGGTGAACGAAGCCTGCGCCGCGATGTGCGGCGTGGCCAGCACCTGCGGATGCTGCCAGGTCCAGTCGTCGGGGCGCGGCGGCTCGCGGTCGAACACGTCCATCACCGCGCCGGCCAAGTGGCCTTCGTCCAGCAGCGCCTTCAGGTCGGGCTCCACCACCTGCTCGCCACGGCCCACGTTCACCACGATGGCGCCACGCGGCAGCTGCGACAGGCGCTCACGGTTGAGCAGGCCGCGGGTGTCGGCGGTCAGCGGCAGGGCGCACACCAGGATGTCGGTCTGCGCCAGCAGCGCGGGCAGTTGCGCATCGCCGGCAAAGGTCTGCACACCGGGCAGCTCGCGCGGGCGGCGCGACCAGCCGGCCACCGGGTAGGCCAGCGGTGCGAAGGCGCGCGCGATGGCCTGGCCCACCGCGCCCAGGCCCAGCAGGCCGACGCGGCATTGCGATACCGGCCGCACCGGGTGGCGGTCCCACACGCCACGCGCCTGCTGGTCGGCGTAGCGCCGCAGGTCACGCGTGAAGCTGAGGCTG
>NZ_CAXFDV010000112.1:0-3464 GCF_964001545.1 uncultured Aquincola sp. | reverse complement strand
GGCCTGAGCCATGACGCTCAAACCGCTGCAATCGACGCTGCTGCCCAAGGCCAGCACCCTGGGCCGGCTGCGCACCGCCACCTACAACATCCACAAGGGCGTGCGCGGCCTGGGGCCGCTCAAACGGCTGGAGATCCACAACCTGGGGCAGGGCATCGAGGCGCTGGACGCCGACATGGTGTTTTTGCAGGAGGTGCGGCTCTTCAACCACCGCGAGGCGCGTGCCTTCGCGCGCACCAGCTTCGGCTGGCCCGAGGGCGGTCAGGCCGATTTCCTGGCGCCGCAGGGCTACGGCGTGGCCTACCGCACCAATGCCGTCACCCGCGATGGCGAGCACGGCAATGCGCTGCTGGCGCGCTGGCCGCTGGGCGACATCGGCCACCACGACGTCAGCGACCACCGCTTCGAGCAGCGCGGCCTGCTGCATGTGCCGGTGCAGTGGAACGGGCTGGAGGTGCACACCATCACCGCCCACTTCGGCCTGATGCACGCCAGCCGCCTGCGCCAGGCGGCGCGGCTGGCCGAGTACATCGCGCAGGCGGTGCCGGCGGGCGCGCCGGTGGTGGTGGCCGGCGACTTCAACGACTGGGGCGAAAAGCTCGACGGCCCGATGGCCGACTGCGGCCTGCAGCGGGCGCGCGAGGCGGGCGCCCGCAGCGCCAAGTGCCTGACCTTTCCGTCGCGGGTGCCGGTGTTTGCGCTCGACCGCTTCTACACCCGCGGCCTGGCCTGCCGCTCCACCTTCGTGCCGCGCGGCGGCACTTGGGCCCGCATGTCGGACCACCTGCCGTTGGTGGCCGAGTTCGACCTTGACTGAATCGGCGACCGAACCGGCTGCCGCGCGCAGCCCAGAACTGCGCCCGCACGAAGATCCCCTCGGCTGGTACGGCCTGCCGCGCGCCGTCTACACCGGCGGCAACGAGGTGCAGCTGCTGCGCGGCGGCGACGACCTGTTCCCGGCGATGTGCGCCGCCATCGGCCGTGCGCTGCACGAGGTGTGGCTGGCCACCTACATCTTCCACGACGACGTGGCCGGCGAAGCGGTGCTGCAGGCGCTGGAAGCCGCTGCCCGTCGCGGCGTGCGGGTGCGGGTGGTGGTGGACGGTTTCGGCAGTGCCGCGGCGCTGCCCCGGCTGCGCGCACGACTGGAGGCCGCCGGTGTGAGCCTGGCGGTGTACCGGCCGATCCGCGGCTGGCATTCGTGGATGCAGCCCGGCCAGTTCCGCCGCCTGCACCAGAAGCTGTGCGTGGTCGATTCGGGCGTGGGCTTCGTCGGCGGCATCAACGTGCTGGACGACCGCCACGACCTGCGTCATGGCCCGCTGGACGCGCCGCGGCTGGACTTCGCGGTGCAGGTCAACGGCCCGGTGGTGCTGCCCATCGAGCACACGCTGCGCGCGGTGTGGACCCGCGCCGTCTTCGGCCGGGACTGGCGCGACGAAGCCATCGCCGCCGCGCGCAGCCCGCAGCCGGTGCGCCGCGTGCGGGTGCTGATGCGGCGCATGCGCCTGGGGCCACCGCGCCGCGCCCACGCGCCCGCGCTGCGCAGCCTGCCGCCGGTGCGCGCCGCCTTCGTGGTGCGCGACAACATCCGCCAGCGCCGCGCGATCGAGCGGGCGTACATCGATGCGCTGCGCCATGCGCGTGAACGCATCGACCTGGTGTCGCCGTACTTCTACCCGGGGCTGCAGTTCCGCCGCACGCTGCGCAATGCGGCGCGCCGCGGCGTCAAGGTGCGGCTGCTGCTGCAGGGCCGGCCCGACTACCGCTTCGCGGCGCTGGCGGCCAGCGTGCTGTACGCCGAGATGCTGGGCCACGGCGTGCGCATCTTCGAGTACACGCCCGCCTTCCTGCATGCCAAGGTGGCGGTGGTGGACGACGACTGGGCCACCGTGGGCAGCAGCAACATCGACCCGCTGTCGCTGCTGCTCAACCTCGAAGCCAACGTCGTGGTGCGCGACCGCCGCTTCGCGGGCGAGCTCGCCGCGCAGTTCGAAGAAGCGGTGGCGCTGTCGCGCGAGGTCACCGCGCCCTCGGTCGGCCGCGGCCTGTGGGCGCGGCTGCAGCGCGGCTTCGTGGCCTTTTGTGCGCGGCTCTATCTGCGGGTGGGGGGCATCACGGGGCTCTATTGAAGCCTGCATGCGTGCGCCGCCGCGCGGTCCACACCAGCACGCCGCCGCCGGCCAGCAGCAGGGCCCACGTGGCGGGCTCCGGCACGGCGGCGACCTGCAGCGTGATGGCATCGGCGGTGTAGTTCACCGTGAACCGTGGGGCGCCCAGGCCCTGCCAGCGGATGCTGCTGAACGTGGAGTCCGACAACCGCTCACCGTAGCGGGCAATGGTGTACATGTCGCCCAGCTGCAGCGTGAGGCCGGGCAGGGCGGACACCTGCAGCTCGCCAGCCCACAGCACCTCATCAGTGATCATCAGTAGGTCCGACTGCCCGCCGCTGCCCAGCGTGATGCTGAGGATGCCCTGGTCCGTCATCTGCAGGTTGCCCAGCACCGTCAATCGACCCAGCGTGCCCGCCAGGCCGGGGTCGAGGGTGCCGCCGTTCGTCAACGTGCGCGTGCCGGTGTCTACCGTGCCGGTGCCTTCGATGGTGCCTGCATTGCCGAAGGCAGACTGCAGCACCGCGTCGTCGCTGACGCGGATGGTGCCGGTGTTGGTGAACGCCGTGCCTGTCTGCAGCCGGCCCGTGTCGATCTGCATCAGCCCCCGGTTGTCGACGTTGTGGACGATGGTGGTGCCCAGGCCGCTTCGCACATAGGTCCCTTCGTTGATGAAGCTGCCGCTGTAGTCGCTCAGTTGCTTGCTGTCGTTGGCCGTGCCGGCACCCTGGTCGGTGAAGGTGGCTCCGTTGGCGTTGACCACGACCCCGCTGAAGATGGCGCCCGTGATGCCGCCGCTGCCGGCCGTCCAGGTGGAGTCGCCTCGCAGCGTCAGCGTGTGGTTGGCGCTGATGCCCTGGTTCTTGCTGCCGTTGAATGTGCTGGCGCCCAGGACGGTGGTGCTGCCGGTGACGTAGGTGCCGCTGATAGCCCCACCCAGCAACCCGGCCTGGAAGTCCAGGCTCTGCACCGTCACATGGCCGGTGCCCGTGAGTTGCCCGCCGGCCATCTCCAGCTTGGCGAAGGTGTGGTTGCTCTGGTGCGACAGGGAGCTGCTCAGCAATTTCACGTGGCCATTCAGCGAAGAGCCCGCTGCCAGCAGTACGCCTGCACCATCGACCGTGACCAGTCCCGCGTTGTCGATCACGCCGGTGATGTTGGCACCGCTGGCGTAAAAAGCCAGGGTGGTGCCTCGATCGACCACCGTGCGGCCCGACAGTCGGCCGTCGCCCTCCATCTGAAAAGTGCCATCCTGCACGTGCAAGAGGCCGAAGTTTTCGAAGCGTGCGGCGCGGGTGGTGCCGCTGCCTTGGCGCAGGTAGCTGCCGTTGTTGACGAAGGTGCCAATGCCGC
>NZ_CAXFDV010000111.1:0-1548 GCF_964001545.1 uncultured Aquincola sp. | reverse complement strand
TCCGATCCCAGGCCGTCGATGCCGGCCCGGGTGCGGGCACCCCATACCACCGTGCCCTTGCCGGGCAGCATGCGCACGGTGTTGATGGCCTGCTCGTTCAGCAGCCCGCTCAGCCCGTCGTCCAGCGGCAGCGTGGGCGCCGCGCCGCCGGCCAGTTGTGCCTCCAGGCCAGCGGGCGCCTTCCACACGCCCCGCTGGCGGTCGGTGCGCGCCATCATGCCGGCCACCGCGCCGCAGGGCACGCGGTCCTGCCCGCCGGGGCCCGACAGGCGCGGGAAGTACAGCGCCGCGTCGGGGCTGCCGGGGCACAGCGTGGCGGCGCCTGCCAGGGCCTCCCGTGCGCTGCGCCAGGCAGCGGGCGGGTCGATCAGCAACAGCGCCCGTTGCTGGCCGGCCAGCCGCGCCGCGGCAGCCCACAGCTCGGGCGGCCAGTCGGTGTGCGCATCGGGGGGCGGCAGGCACAGCAGGTGGAAAGGCGGCCCGGCGGACAGCGCGTGCAAGCCGGTGGCCGCTGCTTCGTCGCCCATCAGGTCGGCGGCGGTGAGTGGCTCGCCGTCATGGCCGGGGCGAAGCAGTTCGCCAGCGCCGGTGTGCAGCGGGGTATCGGGCGCTGCGTCGTCCAGGCGCAGCAGGGCGGATGGGTGCAGCTGCGGGCCGGCCTCCATCGGGTGGCCGGGTTGCAGGCTCAGGCCCTCATAGCGCTCGTCGCGGCCGCTGGCCGGGTCTTGCACGCTGAGGTTGAACCGCGTGGCGTCGCCCGGCTGCACCGTGAGCTGAAGCTGCAGCCCATCGCCCCAGCGGCCAGGGTCGACGGCGCGCAGCGGCAGGCCGCCCACCCGCCAGCGGCTGCAGCCGTCAGCATGGGAGGCCGCAGCGTCGGCTTGCGGCGCGGCCGGCCGGTACAGGCGCAGCACCAGCGCAGCGCTGCCACCGTTGGCAAAGAAGTCGGCCACGGCCGCGGCCAGCGCATCACCGGCCGGCGCGGGGCCGAAGAGGCGCAGGAAATCGTTCAGGCTGCCCACGGCTTGCGGCCGGCCCACCGGGCCGCGCCAGGCGCGGCCGGCCAACGCCGTCACCGAGGTGGGCTGGGCGGCCACCGCGCGCAGCCAGGCCGGCGTCTCTTCGATCGCCACGCCAGGAAAGGTCAGGGGGGTGGGCATGCAGGCGGCACGTGGGGGCTGCCGCCCACCTTAGCCCGCCTGCAGGCGCGGCCGTATCCCTAGGACCGGCCTGTCTAGACAAGCGCCGGGCGCCGCCCCCTCAAGCCGCGACGCGGAAGCGCGCGGCTACGCCGGCCAGGCGCTGGGCCTGGTCCTGCAGGCTTTGTGCGGCGGCGGCCGATTGCTCCACCAGCGCGGCGTTCTGCTGCGTCATGTGGTCCAGCTCGCTGACGGCGCGGCCGATCTCGCCGATGCCGGTGCTCTGCTCGCCCGAGGCATTGGTGATCTCACTGACGATCTGGCTGACGTGGCGCACGCTGTCCACGATCTCCTGCATCGTGGTGCCGGCGTCCTGCACCAGGCGGGCGCCCGATTCCACGCTGTCGAC
>NZ_CAXFDV010000110.1:0-4579 GCF_964001545.1 uncultured Aquincola sp. | reverse complement strand
GCCGACTTCTACCACCGGCTCAGCGTGTACCCGTTGCAGGTGCCGCCGCTGCGTGAGCGGGGCCGCGACGTGCTGCTGATCTGCGGCCACTTCCTGGAACAGAACCGCGCCCGCCTGGGCCTGGGCGGCCTGCGGCTGGAGGCCGACGCCCAGGCCGCGCTGCTGGCTCACGACTGGCCTGGCAACGTGCGCGAGCTGGAACACCTGGTGGGCCGCAGCGTGCTGCGGGCGGTCGGCCGGGCGGGCAGCTTGGGCACCGGGCAGCCGCGCATCCTGAGCCTGACGGCCGAGGACCTGGGACTGCCCGCCGCAGAGGCAGCGGCTGGCGGCGCGGCGCCGACCGGCGAGCCCCCAGCTGCCGAGGCCCCTGCGTCGACCACCGCCGCCGGCGTGCCGCTGCGCGAAGCGGTGGACGCCTACCAGCGCCAGCTCATCACCCAGGCGCTGCAGCGCCATGGCCAGCGCTGGGCGCCGGCCGCGCGCGAGCTGGGCCTGGACCGCGGCAACCTGGCGCGGCTGGCGCGGCGGCTGGGCATCGCCGGGCCGCCCGCGCCGCGGTGAGCTACAGTGCGTCGGCTTCCAGCCGCGTCTCGATCTGGATGTCGCCCACCAGCGTCTTGTGCACCGGGCAGGCCTCGGCCACGCGCAGCAGCGCGGCGCGCTGGTCTTCGGTGAGCGCACCGAACACCTGGATGCTGCGCTGCATGCAATAGGCGCCGGCCTCGTGGCGGTGCGTCACCTTCACGTCGATCTGCCGCACTTCCATCGCCTTGCGCTGGGCGTACAGCTCCAGCGTGAGCGTGGTGCAGGCGGCCAGCGCCGCGTCCAGCAGGTCGTGCGGCGAAGGGGCCGTTGCGGGCGTGCCGGGCTTGGCGTCGATGTCCACCGACAGCAGGCCGCCCGGCAGGGCCACCTCGCAAGCCGACACGCCGCGCTCACTGTTCCATTGCGCCTGGATCGTCATGCTTTCACCTTCGCGTTGCTGCACATCACGGGCTCATTCTCGTCGTCCGGCAGCGCCTGCGTGGGCAGGTTGCCGATCTTCTTCATGTGCTTGCTGCCCCATTCGCACAGGGGCGCCAGCGCCGTCATCAAGGATTCACCGAAGGGCGTGATGGTGTATTCCACCCGCGGCGGCACCTCCTGGTAGTCGTGCCGCTTGACCACGCCGTCCAGCTCCAGCTCCTTCAGCTCCTGCGTCAGCATCTTCTCGCTGATGTGGCCGATGGCGCGCCGCAGCTCGCCGAAGCGGCGGGGCTCGCCTTCGGCCAGGTTGTAAAGGATCAACAGCTTCCACTTGCCGCCGATGAGCGACAACGCGGCTTCCAGGCCGCAACCATAGGTCTTGCGAATCACGGGGCCTCCGGAAAAATTTCTGGCACTTACCAAAAGGTGTGTACTTGCCTTTCGGAAACTGAGATCGCATTGTAGAGCCCAGGTTCCGTGGCTGCAGGCCACGCACCCCTCACAAGAAGCAGCCGGGCCGTCGATGAGCGCGCCCGCGGTTCCGTCTTTCCAGCAGGAGTTGCCCCATGAATCGCCCCAACCTGAGCCGGCCTCGCGCCTGGTGGCTCGGCGGCATTGCCGTCACTGCCATCGCCGCCGCCGCGGCCCTGTCCCTCTCACCGCGCAGCGACGCGGCCGATGTGCCGGCCGCCCAGGCCGCGCCGCCCGCGGTGCCGGTGTCGGTGGCCACCGTCGAAGCCCGTGAAGTCACCGCCTGGGACGAGTTCTCGGGCCGGCTGGAAGCCGTGGACCGCGTGGAGGTGCGCTCCCGCGTGGCCGGCGCGGTGCAGGCGGTGCACTTCCGTGAGGGCTCGCTGGTCAAGGCCGGCGAGCTGCTGGTCACCATCGACCCCGCACCCTACCGCGCCGAGGTGGACCGGGCCGAAGCCCAGGCCGCCGCCGCGCAGGCGCGCATGGCCTTCACGCAGAGCGAACTGGAGCGTGCGCAGCGCCTGTGGCAGGAACAGGCCATCGCCCAGCGTGAGCTGGACGAGCGCCGCAATGCCCACAACGAAGCCGCCGCCAACCTGCGTGCGGCGCAGGCCGCGCTGCAGTCGGCACGGCTGAACCTGGGCTACACCCAGGTGAGGGCGCCGGTGGCCGGGCGCGTGGGCCGCATCGAGGTGACGGTGGGCAACCTGATTGCCGCCGGTGCCGGCGCGCCGGTGCTCACCACGCTGGTGTCGGTCAATCCCATCTATGCCAGCTTCGATGCCGACGAGCGCATCGTGGCCAAGGCCCTGGCCGAGCTGCCGGCCGCGCAGCGGCAGGCGCAGCTGCACCGCATTCCGGTGCGCATGCAGACGGTGGACGGCAGCGCGGTGGAAGGCCGGCTGCAGCTGGTGGACAACATGGTGGACGCCCGCAGCGGCACGGTGCGTGTGCGTGCGGTGTTCGACAACCCGCAGGGCCAGCTCACGCCCGGCCAGTTCGCACGGCTGCAGATGGGCCAGCCGCGCAGCGGCCAGGCGCTGCTGCTGAACGAACGCGCCGTGGGCACCGACCAGAACAAGCGCTACGTGATGGTGGTGGGTGAAGGCGACAAGCTGGTGTGGCGCGAAGTGAGCCTGGGCGCCACGGTGGACGGGCTGCGCGTCGTCACCCAGGGCCTGAAGGCCGGCGAGCGGGTGGTGGTCAACGGCCTGCAGCGGGTGCGACCGGGTGTGCAGGTGGCGCCCAAGCTGGTGCCCATGGATGCCAAGCCCGACGTGACCGCCGCCACCGAGCGCAAGGCCGCGCAGGCCAATTCGTGATCAGGGGCAGGCCATGAACCTATCCAAGTTCTTCATCGACCGGCCGATCTTCGCCGGCGTGCTGTCGGTGCTGATGCTCATCGGCGGCCTGCTGGCGCTGCGGGTGCTGCCGGTGTCCGAATACCCCGAGGTGGTGCCGCCTTCGGTGGTGGTGCGCGCGCAATACCCGGGCGCCAACCCCAAGGTGATCGCCGAGACGGTGGCCACGCCGCTGGAAGAGTCGATCAACGGCGTGGAAGGCATGCTCTACATGAGCAGCCAGGCCACCACCGACGGCGTGATGCAGCTCACCGTCACCTTCGCCTTGGGCGTGGACCCCGACAAGGCACAGCAGTTGGTGCAGAACCGCGTCTCGCAGGCCGAGCCGCGCTTGCCTGAAGAGGTGCGCCGGCTGGGCGTGACCACCGTCAAGAGCTCGCCCGACCTGACGCTGGTGGTGCACCTGTCGTCGCCCAACGGCCGCTACGACAACACCTACCTGCGCAACTACGCCGCCATCAACCTGAAGGACCGGCTGGCCCGGCTCAAGGGTGTGGGCCAGGTGCAGCTGTGGGGCAGCGGCGACTACGCGATGCGCGTGTGGCTGGACCCGGCCAAGGTGGCCGAGCGTGGCCTGGCTGCGGGCGACGTGGCTGCCGCCATCCGCCAGCAGAACGTGCAGGCCGCGGCCGGCGTGGTGGGCGCTTCGCCCGGCCTGCCGGGCGTGGACTTCCAGCTCTCGGTCAATGCCCAGGGCCGGCTGGAAAGCGAAGAGCAGTTCGGCGACATCATCGTCAAGACCGGTGCCGATGGCGCGGTGACGCGCCTGCGCGACGTGGCGCGGCTGGAGCTGGGCGCGGCCGACTATGCGCTGCGTTCGCTGCTCGACAACAAGGAAGCGGTGGCCATCGCCATCCTGGCCTCGCCGGGGTCGAATGCCATCGACATCGCCGACCAGGTGCGCGCCACCATGGCCGATGCGCAGAAGGCCATGCCCGAGGGGGTCGAGTACAGCATCGTCTACGACACCACGCAGTTCGTGCGCGCGTCCATCGAGTCGGTGGTGCACACGCTGCTGGAAGCCGTGCTGCTGGTGGTCATCGTGGTCATCGTGTTCCTGCAGACCTGGCGCGCGTCCATCATTCCGCTGCTGGCGGTGCCGGTGTCGGTGGTGGGCACCTTCGCGGTGATGCACCTGTTCGGCTTCTCGATCAACGCGCTCAGCCTGTTCGGCCTGGTGCTGGCCATCGGCATCGTGGTGGACGACGCCATCGTGGTGGTGGAAAACGTCGAGCGCAACATCGAAGCCGGCCTCAGCCCGCGCGAGGCCACCTACCGCGCGATGCGCGAGGTGTCGGGCCCCATCATCGCCATCGCGCTGGTGCTGGTGGCGGTGTTCGTGCCGCTGGCCTTCATCAGCGGCCTCACCGGCCAGTTCTACCGACAGTTCGCGTTGACGATCGCCATCTCCACCGTCATCTCGGCCATCAACTCGCTCACGCTGTCGCCAGCCCTGGCGGCGCTGCTGCTCAAGGGCCACGACGCACCCAAGGACGCGCTCACCCGTGGCATGGACCGGGCCTTCGGCTGGTTCTTCCGCGGCTTCAACCGCGCCTTCGGCCGTGGCTCGCAGGCCTATGGCAGCGGCGTCAAGCGCGTGATCGGCCGCAAGGCCGTGATGATGGCCGTGTACCTGGCGCTGGTGGCCGTGACCTTCGGCCTTTTCAAGGCGGTGCCCAGCGGCTTCGTGCCGGCACAAGACAAGCAGTACCTGATCGGCTTTGCCCAGCTGCCCGACGGCGCCACGCTGGACCGCACCGACGAGGTCATCCGCCGCATGG
>NZ_CAXFDV010000109.1:0-1831 GCF_964001545.1 uncultured Aquincola sp. | reverse complement strand
GCGCTGGCCAAGAAGCTGCCCTGCGTGCTCGATTTCGACGGCCCCAACGTCTACAACTACGCCTGGACCAAGAAGATCGTGCCGCTGGACGGCTATGCGCCACTGCAGGCCGTCAAGGGCCAGATGCTGCCCACCCTGGTGCGCCAGGGCACCTACAACGGCAAGCTCTACAGCGTCGGACAATTCGACTCGGGCCTGGCCATCTGGGCCAACAAGAAGACGCTGACGGCCGCCGGCATCCGCATTCCGAAGGGCGTGGACGACGCCTGGACGCTGGCCGAATTCGAAGACGCGCTCAAGAAGCTCAAGGCCGCGGGCGTGCCCTTCCCTCTGGACATGAAGTTCAACTACGGCATCGGTGAATGGGTGTCGTACGGCTTCGCGCCAATGCTGCAAAGCTTCGGCGGCGACCTGATCGACCGCAAGACCTACAAGACCGCCAAGGGCGTGCTCAACGGCCCCGCCTCGGTCAAGGCCGCGCAGACGCTGCAGGGCTGGATCAAGGCCGGCTACGTCAACCCAGCTGCCAAGAACGACGGCGACTTCGCCGCCGGCAAGTCGGCGCTGTCGTGGGTGGGCCACTGGGTCTACAACGACTACAAGAAGGCGCTGGGCGACGACCTGGTGCTGCTGCCCATGCCCAAGCTGGGCGCCAAGGCCGCCACCGGCGCCGGCTCGTGGAACTTCGGCATCTCGGCCGACTGCAAGGCGCCCGATGCGGCGGCCAAGGTGCTGGCCCACCTGATGAGCAAGAACGAGATCCTGCGCGTGACCGACGGCAACGGCGCGGTGCCCGGCACCACCGAAGCCCAGGCCGCCAGCAAGCACTACGCGGCCGGCGGCCCGCTGCGCCTGTACGTCGACCAGCTCAACAAGGGCGTGGCCGTGGTGCGGCCCGAAACCCCGGCCTACCCCGCCATCTCCAGCGCCTTCGCCGAGGCGATGAACAACATCTTCGGCGGCGCCGACGCCCAGAAGGAGCTGGACAAGGCGGCCAAGAAGATCGACCAGACCATCGAGGACAACAAGGGCTACCCGAGCCGCTGAGGCCGCAGGCACACACATGAGCACCGCGATGCAGATTCCCCAACCCAAGCCGAGCGCCGCCACGCCCGGCGCCTGGCTCTTCGCGGCGCCAGGTGTCGTCCTGCTGTTCCTATTCCTGGGCCTGCCCTTCCTGATGGCCTTCGTGCTGTCGTTCACCGACCAGCGCCTCGTCACCAGCGAGGAGCTGGGCACCGACTTCGTCGGCCTGCGCAACTACCTGCGGCTGTTCGAGGACGATTCCTTCTGGGCCGCGCTGAAGAACAACTTCCTGTTCGTGGCCGTGGTGGCACCGCTGCAGTCGGCCTTTGCGCTGCTGCTGGCGGTGATGGTGAACAAGCCGCTGAAGGGCTCGCGCATCTTCCGCACGGTGTACTTCATGCCGGTGGCCACCACCATGGCCGTCGTGGCCGTGGTGTGGTCGCTGATGTACAACCCCGACGGCGGCGTCATCAACCGCTTCGTCTCGGCCCTGAGCTTCGGCATGCTGGGCCCCTACGACTGGCTGCGCGACCCCACGCTGGTCATGTATGCGGTCATCGCGCTGTCGATCTGGCAGGGCGTGGGCTTTCAGATGCTGGTGTTCCTGGCCGGCCTGCAGTCCATCCCCGAAGACCTGTACGAGGCCGCCAAGCTCGACGGCGCCACGCCCGGCCAGCAGTTCTTCTGGATCACGCTGCCGCTGCTGAAGAACACCACCATCTTCGTGGTGGTCACCACCACCATCTACGCCTTCCAGCTGTTCACCCAGGTGCAGATCATCGCCAGCAGCGGCACCGCCGCGCCG
>NZ_CAXFDV010000108.1:0-6261 GCF_964001545.1 uncultured Aquincola sp. | reverse complement strand
CCACCATGCCCACGGGGTCGAAGCTCTTGACCGGGTCGTAGCCCAGCTTGGGGTACAGCGCCGGGTTGACCGCCAGCGTGCCGATGTGGCCCATCAGCAGGGTGTTGCCGTCGGGCTCGGCCCGCGCCGCCTCGGCCGCGCCCAGCGAGCCGCCGGCGCCGGCCTTGTTGTCCACCAGCACCGTCTGCCCCAGTGCCGGGCCCAGCCGCGCGCCCACGGCGCGGGCCAGGATGTCGGTGGAGCCGCCCGGCGGAAAGGGCACGATCAGGCGCAGCGTGCGGCCGGCCTGGGCCTGGGCAGGCAGGCCCGGCAGCGCCAGGGTGGCGGCCGTGCCGAGCAGCAGCGAGCGGCGGCGCAGCGCCAAGGGGGGGGTTGGCATGGGTGTCTCCGGTGTTCTTTTTGTGCGCGGCGGCCGTCAATCGGGCTGGATGCGCGCCTCGCGGATCAGCTTCTGGTAGCGCTGCTGCTCGCTGGCCAGCAGGCTGGCGAACATGGCGGTGCTGCCGGGCGTCACCTCGCCGCCGGCGGCCGACAGGCGCTCACGCACCTCGGCCGTGGCCAGGGCCTTTTCCACGGCCTGGTGCAGCCGCGCCACCACTGGCTGCGGCAGCCCGGCCGGGCCCACCAGGCCGTACCAGACCGAGGCCTCGAAGCCCGCAAAGCCCGATTCGGCGATGGTCGGCACCTCGGGAAACAGCGGCGAGCGTTTGGCGCCCAAGGTGGCCAGCACCTTGAGCTTGCCGCCCTTGACATGCGGCTGCACTTCCAGCGCGTTGACGGCCACCAGCTGGATGTGGCCGGCGATCACGTCGTTCATCGCCTGCGAGCCGCCCTTGTACGGCACATGCACCGGCTGGATGCCGGCCGCGCGTGCAAAGAGTTCGATGGCCAGGTGGGGCGTGGAGCCATTGCCCGGCGTGCCGTAGTTCAGCGAGCCGGGCTGCAGCTTCAGCCGCGCGATCAGCTCACGCAGCGAGCCAATGCCCGCCTGCGCATTGGCAGCCAGCACCACCGGCACCCGGCCTACCTGGGCGATGGGCGTGATGTCGCGCGCCAAGCTGTAGGGCGCGGGCTGGTACAGCGAGACATTGGCCGCCAGCGCATTGGCGGCCAGCATCAGCGTGTAGCCGTCGGGCGGGCTTTCCATCAGCGCCTTGATGGCGATGTTGGTGCCGGCCCCGGGCTTGTTCTCGACGATCACCGACTGGCCCAGGCCAGGCGCCATGGCCTGGCCGAGCGCGCGGGCGATGATGTCCACCGCGCCGCCCGGGCTGTAGCCCACCAGCACCCGCAGCAGGCGGTTGGCATCAGCGGCCTGTGCAGGGGCACTGGCCAGGGCGGCGGGCGCGCACAGCAGCCCGGCCAGCCGGGCCAGGGCCTGGCGGCGTTGCATCGGGGTCATCACGTCTCCTTCGGAAACTGCGGGAAGGGCGATCGGCGCAGGTCAGCGCTCTTCGGGCCAGTACAGGCGCATGGGGTTGCGCACCAGCAGCTGCTGGCGCTGCGCCGGCGTGGGCGCGATCTGCTCGATGAAGTCGACCAGCAGGCCGTCGTCGGGCATGTGGTCCTTCAGGTTGGGGTGCGGCCAGTCGGTGCCCCACAGCACACGGTGGGGGAAGCGTTCCATCAGGTGCCGCGCGAAGGGCACCACGTCGCGGTAGGGCCGAGGCTCGCCGTTCAAGGCGGGCGGACCGGCCACGCTCAGCCGCTCGGGGCAGCTGAGCTTGCTCCACACGTGGGGGTGCTCGTCCATCAGCCGCACGAAGCGGCTGAACTCGGGCCCGTCCACCGGCTGGCGCACGTCGGGCCGGCCCATGTGGTCCACCACCACCGGCGTGGGCAGCGTGGTGAAGAAGTCCCACAGCTCGGCCAGGTCGGCGGCCTCGAAGTACACCACCACATGCCAGCCCAGCGGCTGGATGCGCGCGGCGATCTCCATCAACTCGTCGCGCGGGGTGAAGTCGACCAGCCGCCGCACGAAGTTGAAGCGCACGCCGCGCACGCCCAGCGCATGCATGCGCTGCAGCTCGTCGTCGGTCACGCTGCGCCGCACCGTCACCACGCCACGCGCCCTGCCCTGCGCATGGGCCAGCGCATCCAGCAGCGCGCTGTTGTCGGCGCCGTGGCAGGTGGCCTGCACGATCACGTTGCGCTCGAAACCCAGGTGGTCGCGCAAGGCCAACAGCTGCTCGCGGCTGGCATCGCAGGGCGTGTACTTGCGCTCGGGCGCATACGGAAAGCGGTCGCCCGGCCCAAAGACGTGGCAGTGCGCATCGACCGCACCCGCTGGCAACTGCAGCCGCGGCCGGCTGGGGCCGGCGTACCAATCGAGCCAGCCCGGGGTCTTGGTGAAGGCGCTCATCGTTGGCGCTCCTTGGCCACTTCGGCCAGCAGGCGGTCGGCCTCGGTGCGCCAGTCGGCGCTGCGGGCAAAGCCCGCTTCACCGCGCGTGCCGAACACGCCGGCATCGGCCAGGTCGGCCACCCAGGCCTGGCGCTCGGCGGTACCGCTGGCGCTCCAGGGTTGCAGGCCGGCTTCGCGCACGGTCTGGGCCACTTCGCGCACTTCTTCGGCGCGGCGGCGGCCATGCTCGATCACGCGCTGGAAGAAGTAGGCGGCCTGCTTCTCCCAGTCGATGCCCGGGAAGGTTTCGTACAGCGAAGCGATGACCGCGTCTTCCACGCCGTAGTGGCGGGCGGTGCTCAGGCTTTCGATGACCATGGCCTCCAGGCCCTTGATCATCACGCTGCGGCACATCTTGGTGGCCGAGGCAACGCCCAGCCGCTCGTCGGCCAGCTTGGCGGCAAAGCCGAGCGCATTCAGCGGCGCCACCACCGCGGCCGCATGCGGCCCGCCCAGCAGCAGCGGCACGCGGATGCGGTACGGCGGCACGCTGGTCATCACCGCGCCTTCCACGTAGCGGCCACCGGCGGCATCCACCACCCGGGCCGCGCGCTGCTTGGCACCCGGCGAGGCGGAGTTCATGTCGATGAACACCGCGCCCGGCTGCAGGTGCGGCGCTGCGGCCTCGGCCACCGCCACCGCCTGGCTGGCGGTCACGGCGCTGATCACCAGGTGGGCACCGGCCACGGCATCGGCGGCCTGCGCATGCAGCTGCACGCCATGTTGTTGCGCATGGGCCTGCAGCGTGGGCGCCAGTGCCGGCTGCTGCAGCTTCAGGTCATGGGCGGCCACGGCCAGGCCCTGCGCTCGCAGGTCTTCGGCCAGGATGCGGCCCACCTCGCCATAGCCGATGAGTGCGATGCGTTGGAAGGCGGGCGGTACTGCTGCGCTCATGGTGCTTCAGTCGATGTAGCGCAGGCCGGCCTGGGCCAGCGGCTCGCGCATCTTGTACATGTCCAGGCCCAGCACGCCGCTGGCCAGCTTCTCGCGCTTGGCGCCTTCGTTGGCCTCGCGGGCCTGGGCAGCCTTCAGCGTCTCAGGCGCCCGCTCGCGCGGCACGCACACCACGCCGTCGTCGTCGGCCACGATGACGTCGCCGGGCGTCACCCACATGCCGGCGCACACCACCGGGATGTTGACCGAGCCCAGCGTGGCCTTGATGCAGCCCTTGCTGCTGATGGCCTTGCTCCAGACCGGGAACCGCATCTCGGTCAGCGTGCGCACGTCGCGCACGCCGGCATCGATGACCAGTGCGCGGGCGCCACGGGCCTGGAAGCTGGTCGCCAGCAGGTCGCCGAAGTAGCCGTCGGTGCAGTCGGCGGTGATGGCCGCCACCACGATGTCGCCGGGCTGGATCTGCTCGGCCGCCACATGCAGCATCCAGTTGTCGCCGGGGTGCAGCAGCACGGTGACGGCCGTGCCCGAGACCTGGGCGCCGGCATAGATGGGCCGCATGTAGGGCTTGAGCAGGCCCACGCGGCCCATGGCCTCGTGCACCGTGGCGCTGCCCAGCGCGGCCAGCGCGTCGGTGGTGGCCCGGTCGGTGCGGTTGATGTTGCGGTAGACGACGCCGAGTTCGTACATGGAGCTTCTTTCGTGGGGCGGTGAAAGCTCAGCGGCCCTTGGCCTTGAGCTGCTGGTCGAGGCGGCCGAACACGCGGCGCGCATTGCCTTCGTACACCTTCTGCTTGTCCTCGGCACTCAGGATCGTGCTGGCCTCGATGTAGCGCTTGGTGTCGTCGTAGTAGAAGCCGGTCTCGGGGTCGACGCCGCGCACCGCGCCGATCATCTCGCTGGCAAACAGGATGTTGTCCACCGGGATCACCTTCGTCAGCAGGTCGATGCCCGGCTGGTGGTACACGCAGGTGTCGAAGAAGATGTTGTTCAGCAGGTGGTCCTTCAGCAACGGCTTCTTCAGCTCCTGCGCCAGCCCGCGGAAGCGGCCCCAGTGGTAAGGCACGGCGCCGCCGCCATGGGGAATCAGGAATTTCAGCGTCGGAAAGTCCTTGAACAGGTCCGACGTCAGGCACTGCATGAAGGCCGTGGTGTCGGCATTCAGGTAGTGGGCGCCCGTGGTATGAAAGCACGCGTTGCAGCTGGTGCTCACGTGGATCATCGCGGGGATGTCGTACTCCACCATCTTTTCGTAGATGGGGTACCAGCTGCGGTCGCTCAGCGGCGGGCTGGTCCAGTGGCCGCCCGAGGGATCAGGGTTCAGGTTGATGCCCACGTTGCCGTACTGCTCCACGCACTTGACCAGCTCGGGGATGCAGGTGGCGGGGTCCACGCCCGGGCTTTGCGGCAGCATGGCGGCCGGCACGAAATGGTCGGGGAACAGCTGGCTGACGCGCCAGCACAGCTCGTTGCAGATGGCGGCCCAGGCGGCCGAGGTCTCGAAGCCGCCGATGTGGTGCGCCATGAAGCTGGCACGCGGGCTGAAGATGGTCAGGTCGCTGCCGCGCTCCTTCATCTTCTTGAGCTGGTTGGTCTCGATGGACTCGCGCAGTTCGTCGTCGCTGATCTTCAGGTCAGCGGGCTTGGGCGCCTGACCCGGGTCGGTCAGCCCTGCGATCTGCAGGTCGCGCCACGCGCCCAGCGCGGCCGGTGCCGTGGTGTAGTGGCCATGCACGTCGATGATCATGAAGAAGGCGTCCTTGTCGCTGCGGTTCAGCGCCGGATTCTCGAAGTGCCACCGCACGCCACCTAGCGGTGCCGATCGCTAGCTGCTATGCCGGTTCGGCATGGCGGGCCGCGGTCTGGGCACAATGGGCCGGTGGACATCAAGCAGGTCGAATACTTCATCCAGGTGGCGCAGACGGGCAGCTTCAGCCGCGCGGCCGAACTGCTGGGCATGACGCAGCCCGCCTTGAGCCGCCAGGTGCGCGCGCTGGAGGTGGAGCTGCGCGAAACCCTGCTGCTGCGCAACGGCCGCGGCGTGGTGCTCACCGAGCCGGGCCGCCGCCTGCTGGACCGCGGGCGGCAGATCCTGCAGCTGGTGCAGGCCACCCAGCATGAGCTGGGCGCGATGCGCGGCGAACCGCAGGGGCAGATCGTGCTGGGCCTGCCGCCCAGCCTGGCGCGGCACATCACGGTGGCGCTGGTCGAGCGCTTCCAGGCCGAGATGCCCAAGGCCCGCGTGGCCATCGTCGAAGGCTTTTCGTCTCACATCACCGAATGGCTGGCCACCGGCCGGGTGGACCTGGGGCTGGTCTACAACCCCGAGCCGCAGCCCAACCTGGAACAGGAGCCGGTGCTGCGGGAGGAGCTGTGCCTGATCGGCCCGCCCGGCGCGCCGCGGCGGGCCGAGATACCGCTGGCCGAGGTGGGCCGGCTGCCGCTGGTGCTGCCGCAGCGTGGCCACAGCTTTCGCCGGCTGATGGAGCATGAGGCGCTGCTGGCCGGCGTGAAGCTGCAGGTGGCCTGGGAAGTGAGCAGCGTGCCCACCATCCTGGACATGGTGCGCCGCGGCCACGGCTTCGCGGCGCTGACGGCCAGCGCGGTGAACGAAGGCGAAGGCCCCGGCGCCCTCACCCGCACGCTGATCGTGGAGCCGCGCATCCGCAGCACCTTGTGCATCGCCTGGAGCGCCGCCACGCGGCGCGATGCCTTGCAGCTGCGCACGGCGGCGCTGCTCAAGGACCTGGCGCTCGGCTTCACCTCTTGAGAGCGCCGCAGCGCGCTGCGGCGGCCGGCTGTCAACGAACCTTCATGCGCGCTCCCTAACCTGAGGGTCCACGCCGACCCCACGAGGAGAGCCCCGCATGAGCCAAGACCGCCACTCGACCCAACGCCGACGCCTGCTGCACGGCGGCATGGCCCTGGCCGGGGCCGCCCTGCTGCCCCGGCACCAGGTGGCCT
>NZ_CAXFDV010000107.1:0-8482 GCF_964001545.1 uncultured Aquincola sp. | reverse complement strand
TCACCAAAACTGCCACCAAGCCTTCTCGCGCTCGCGCAGGCCATCCGACAGGAACTTGCTGTCCGGGAAGTTCTGCTTCAGCACCCGCGTGCTGTCGTCGCGCAGCTGCTCCAGGCCCAGGCGGTCGTAGCTCATCGCCAGGATGTACAGCGCCTCTTCCACCGCCGGCGAGCGCTGGAATTCCTGCGTGGCCTGCTGCGCCCGGTTGGCCGCGGCCACGTAGGCGCCGCGCTTGTAGTAGTAGCGGGCCACATGCACTTCGTACTCGGCCAGCGCATTGACGATGTAGTTCATGCGCTCGCGCGCGTCGGGCGTGTACTTCGAGCCCGGGAACTGCTCGCTCAGCTGCTTGAACGACTGGTACGAATCGCGCGACGCCTGCTGGTCGCGCTCGGACAGCTCCTGCCGCGACAGGTTGCCCAGGAAGCCCAGGTTGTCGTTGAAGTTGACGATGCCGCGCAGGTACAGCGCGTAGTCGTAGGCGGGGCTCGACGGATGCAGCTTCATGAAGCGGTCCAGCACGGCCAGCGCCTCGGTGCGTTCGGCGGTGCGGTAGTGCACGTAGGCCAGGTCCAGCGTGGCCTGCTGCGCCAGCAGCGTGCCGGCGGCACGGCCTTCGACGCGTTCCAGCGTCTTGATGGCCCGCTCATAGTTGCCCGACGACATGTCGTCCTGGGCGTCTGCATACAATTTGTCGACCGCCTGCTGCGAGTTCGGGTCTTCCTTGGGCGTGGAACTGCAGCCGCCGAGCACCAGGGCGCCAGCCAGCGCCGGGATCGCGAGCCAACGGGCCACGCGTTGCACGGGTCGGGAAACGGTCATCTTCTACGCCGGGATCGATTCCGGCTCCACTGAAAAATCGACTGCGAATTATATGGTTGCCCCCTCAGGCCGACCCGGCCGCCTGCCGGGCAGCGCCGCCGCCCCGACCCCATCCGCCGACGAGGCCCTGCGCACCGCCGCGCCCGCGCTGGACGACGAGGCCACCCAGGCCGAAGCCGACGAGCCGGCCGACCAGGAAGCCGAGGTGCGCCAGTGGTCGGTCAGCGCCGACGAACATGGCCAGCGGCTGGACAAGGTGCTGGTGCTGCATGCCGGCGAGTTCTCGCGCAACTACCTGCAGGCACTGATTGAGCGCGGCCATGTGCAGGTGGCCGGTGCACTGGCCGACACCGCTTCGCGCAAGCTCAAGATGGGGCAGGCGGTGCAGGTCACGCTGGTGCCCACGGCGCAAAGCCGCTCGTTCCGCGCCGAGGCCCTGGACCTGCGGCCGGTGTTTGAGGACGAGCACCTGCTGGTCATCAACAAGCCCGCCGGCCTGGTGGTGCACCCGGCCGCCGGCCACTGGAGCGGCACGCTGCTCAATGGCCTGCTGGCGCATCACCCCGGCGCCTTCGACCTGCCGCGCGCCGGCATCGTGCACCGGCTCGACAAAGACACCTCGGGCCTGATGGTGGTGGCCAAGACGCTGCCGGCGATGACGGCGCTCACCCGCGCCATCGCCGCCCGCGAGGTGCACCGCGCCTACCGCGCGCTGGTGCACGGCGAGATGAAGCTGCTGCCCTTCACCGTCGAAGCGCCGGTGGGGCGCGACCCGCAGACCCGCGTGCGCATGGCCGTGGTGGGCAGCGGCAAGCCCGCCCGCACCGACGTGCAGCCGCTGGCCGCACGCCAGGGCGTGTGTGCGGTGCGCTGCACGCTGCACACCGGCCGCACCCACCAGATCCGCGTGCACATGGCGCACAAGGGCCATCCGCTGGTGGCCGACACGCTGTACGGTGGCCGGCCCTTGCTCGGCCTGTCGCGGCAGGCGCTGCATGCGGCCGAACTGCGCTTCGTCCACCCCATCGACGGCCATGAACTGGCCTTCGAAGCGCCGCTGCCGGCCGACCTGGCGGCTGCCTGGGCACAGATTTGTGACGAGGCTTGACACAGCCTGAGCCGCTTCCCCCTTTCGGGGGCTACAATGCGGCTCCAACACGTCGTGTTCCGCAGGCGGTGGTCCCAGGCCCTGGGCCCCACACCCTGCCCGAACCGGTAACAGGCTTCTTCCGCCATCCGGCTTTCACCGGCCAGCCTGGCCGCGAAGAACCTCCAAGACCTGCCAAGAGCAGTGGCCCCCGCGGTGCCGAAGAAGAACCACACCGCCGGGATTCGATCCAGCCCATGTTGTGAACGCCGCCGGTAACGCCCGGCGCCCCTTCAAGCAGAGCCCATGAACACACAGGATGCGAAGCGCGTCCTCGAAACCGCGCTCATCTGCGCCCAGCAGCCCCTGCCGCTGCGCGACATGCGTGCGTTGTTCGATGACCGTGTCGGCGTCGACACCCTGCGCAGCCTGCTCGACGAGCTGGTGCGCGACTGGGAAGGCAAGGGCGTCGAGCTGGTGGCGCTGGCCTCCGGCTGGCGCTTCCAGAGCCGGCCCGAGATGCGCGACTACCTCGACCGGCTGCACCCCGAGAAGCCGCCGCGTTACTCACGCGCCGTGATGGAAACCCTGGCCATCGTGGCCTACCGGCAACCCGTCACCCGCGGCGACATCGAGGACATCCGCGGCGTCACCGTCAGCACCCAGATCGTCAAGCAGCTGGAAGACCGCAACTGGATCGAGGTGATCGGCCACCGCGACGCCCCCGGCCGGCCGGCGCTGTATGCCACCACGCGGCAGTTCCTGGACGACCTGGGCCTGTCCAGCCTAGACCAGCTGCCGCCGCTGGAAGGCACGCCGGCTGCCATCGACCTGATGGCCACCGGTCTGGCCGAACAGGCCTCCTTGCTCGAATCCCCCGCCCAGCCGTCCGAGCCCACCGAACCTCTCCCTTCATCCGAAGCGCAAGCATGAACGTCAACGACTCCGATCTGCCCTCCGACCTGCCGGTGGACGCCGCAGCTGCGGCCGCCCCCCAGGACGGCGAGGCCAAGCCCAAGCGCCGGCGCACGCCGCGCAAGACGGCGGAGGCAGCGGACACCGGCGCCTCGGCCCCCGAGGGTGCGGTGGCGGCTGCCGCCGAGCCCGCGGCTGCGGCCCCTGATGCGGCAGAAGATGCCGCACCGAAGCCGCGCCGCCGCACACGCACGGCGGCTGCGGCCTCGGCTGAAGGCTCGGAAGCGCCCGCTGGCGTGGAGGCTGTTGCAGCCCCGGTAAGCGACGGTTCGGCTTCGGCTCAGGCCCCGGCCTCGGCAGATGAGCCGGCGGCCAAGCCCGCCCGCCGCCCGCGCAAGCCCAAGGCTGCCGCGGTGGAAGGCGAGGGCGCGCGAGCCTCGCTGTCGTTCGACGGCGCCGCCGGCAATGCCGAGCAGGCGCCGCCCGCGCCGGCGGAAGCCCGTGCGGCCGCCCCGGCCGAAGGCGCGGACGCGGGCGAATCCCGTGCTTCGCAAGCAGGTGGCGATGCTGAACCGGCTGCGGGCGAAGCCGCCGCTGACGGCGCCCCGGCCGGCGAGCGGTCATCCCGCTCGCGCAACCGCCGCCGTGGCCGCAAGGACCGTGGCGAGCGCGGTGAGCGCAGCGCCGACGCGGGCGGCGAGCAACGCGCCGATGCGCCGGCCGAAGGCCGCAAGGAGCGCGGCGACAAGCCCCGCCAGGACAAGCCGCGTGGCGACCGCAAGCCGGGCCAGCCGCCGGTGGCGCGGCCCGACACCACGCCGCTGTTCGCCGAGGTGCTGTCTGGCGCCTTCGACGACGCGGTGGAACTGGCCCAGGAAGAGGCCGCGCTGGCTGAAGCCGAGGCCGTTGAAGCCGGCCTGCCGCAAGGTGCGCCCGAGGCCGAACTGGCCTCGCCGGCCGATGAGTCGGCCGCTGGCGCCGACGACGGCGCCGGCGACGACGCCGACGGCCCCGCCAAGCGCGTGCTGGCCGCCGATGCCGATGCGCCCAAGCTGCACAAGGTGCTGGCCCAGGCTGGCGTCGGCTCGCGCCGCGACATGGAGCAGCTGATCGCCGAAGGCCGCATCACCGTCAACGGTGAGCCGGCCCACACCGGCCAGCGCATCTCCTGGGGCGACCGCATCCAGGTCAACGGCAAGCCGATCAAGGTGCGCATCGCGCCGTCGCCCGCCCGTGTCATCGCCTACCACAAGCCGGTGGGCGAAGTGGTCACGCTGGACGACCCGCAGCAGCGCCCCACCGTCTTCCGCAAGCTGCCGCGGCTGCAGCATGGCAAGTGGCAGTCGGTCGGCCGGCTGGACATCAACACCGAAGGCCTGCTGCTGTTCACCACCTCGGGCGACCTGGCCCACCAGCTGATGCATCCGCGCTTCGGCGTCGAGCGTGAATACGCGGTGCGCGTGCTGGGCACGCTGGAAGCCGAGGCCAAGGCCAAGCTGCTGGAAGGTGTGGAGATCGACGGCCAGAAGGCCGCTTTCACCAGCATCGAAGACGGCGGCGGCGAAGGCCTGAACCGCTGGTACCGCGTGGTCATCAACGAAGGCCGCAACCGCGAGGTGCGCAAGCTGTTCGACACGGTGGGCCTGACGGTCAGCCGTCTGATCCGCATCCGCTACGGCAGCGTGGTGCTGCCGCGCGGCCTCAAGCGCGGCGTCTGGGTCGATCTGGAAGAACCCGATGTGAAGCTGCTGCGCCGGCTGATCGGCCAGGTGCCGCGCGGTCCGAAGGAAGGTCGCGAGGGGCGTGAGGGCGAGGGCGGTGGCCAGCATGGCAAGCAGGGCCGCAACGGCAAGCGCGGGCAGGGCGGTGGCCAGAACGGCGCCCAGGCGCGCGGTGATCGCGGCGAGCGAGGCGATCGTCCGCCGCGTGGCGAGCGCGGTGACCGCCCCGACCGTGGCGACCGCAACAACCGCGGCCCGCGCGAGCGTGGTCCGGTCATCCCCGATCCGCTGCTGCAGACCTTCGACAAGCGGTTGGCGCGTGAGGCGCGGCAGGCCCGTTCCAACCGCCCGATCCGCGAGGACGGCCCGATTCCCAATCCGCTGCAGCAGACCTACGACAAGCGGGCGCTGCGCGAGAACCGCGAACCGCGCCGTGAGCGCGAGGACGGCCCGATCCCGAATCCGCTGCAGCAGACCTACGACAAGCGTGCGATGCGCGAGCTGAGCCAGCAGCGCCGCGACTATGGCGACGACGGCCCGATTCCGAACCCGCTGCAACAGACCTACGACAAGCGGCTGCTGCGCGAGCACAACGCGCCGCGCCGCGAGTACAGCGAGGACGGCCCGATCCCCAATCCGCTGCAGCAGACCTACGACAAGCGCCTGGTCAAGGGCGGCGGCAATGCCGGCAACCCGTTCCCGCGCAAGAACGGCGGTGGTGGCGGTGGCGCCAAGGCCCGCGGCGGCAAGCCCGGCGGCCCCAACCGGGGTGGCGGCGGTGGCGGTGGCGGCCGTGAGCCCGATCCGATGCAGACCTCGGTCGGCTACATCGGCGCCGATGCCTTCCACCGCAAGGGCGGTGGCGGCGGGCGCGGTGGCCGGGGCGGCGGCAGCGGTGGTGGTGGCAATGGTGGTGGCGGCCGTGGCCGCCCCGGTGGCCGCGGCGGTCGTTGACCGGCTGCGCCGGGTTACAATCCAAGGCTTTGCCAAGTCATTGATTCAGGAGAGATTTTCATGGCCATCGAACGCACCCTGTCGATCATCAAGCCCGACGCCGTCGCCAAGAACGTGATCGGTCAGATCTACGCCCGCTTTGAAGGCGCCGGCCTCAAGGTGGTGGCAGCGCGCATGGCGCACCTGTCCAAGGGTGAAGCGGAAGCTTTCTACGCCGTGCACAAGGCGCGTCCGTTCTTCAACGACCTGGTCAGCTTCATGATCTCGGGCCCGGTGATGATCCAGGTGCTCGAAGGTGAAGGCGCCATCGCCAAGAACCGCGAGCTGATGGGCGCCACCGACCCCAAGAAGGCCGACAAGGGCACCATCCGCGCCGACTTCGCCGACAGCATCGACGCCAACGCCGTGCACGGCTCGGACGCCGCGGAAACCGCCGCCAACGAGATCGCGTTCTTCTTCCCCGGCATGAACGTCTACAGCCGCTGATAGCGCGCTGGAAGTCCGCATGGCCGATCTGCAGTCGCCCACCGTCCCCGCCGTCGCTGCCCCTGGCAGCGCCGATGGCGCGTCGGCGGCTGCGCGGGTCAACCTGCTGGACTTCGACCTCGAAGGCCTCACGGCCTTCTGCGAACAGCTGGGCGAAAAGCGCTTCCGCGCCGTTCAGCTGTTCCGCTGGATTCACCAGAAGGGCGCTGCCGACTTCGCGCAGATGTCCGACCTGGCGCGCTCGCTGCGCGACAAGCTGGCCCACCGCGCCGAGGTGCGGGGCCTCGCCATCCTCAGCGAGCAGGCCTCCACCGACGGCACCATCAAGTGGCTGTTCGACGTGGGCAACGGCGACGCGGTGGAAGCCGTGTTCATCCCCGAAGCCGACCGCGGCACGCTGTGCGTGTCGTCGCAGGCGGGCTGTGCGGTGGGCTGCCGTTTCTGCTCCACCGGCCACCAGGGCTTCAGCCGCAACCTGTCCACCGGCGAGATCCTCGCCCAGCTGTGGTTCGCCGAGCATCACCTGCGCCAGCGCCTGCAGCTTGGCCCGGGTGAGCGCGCGATCGACAACGTGGTGATGATGGGCATGGGCGAGCCGCTGCAGAACTACGGCGCGCTGGTGCCCGCGCTGCGGGTGATGCTGGACGACCATGGCTACGGCCTGTCGCGCCGGCGGGTCACCGTCAGCACCTCCGGCGTGGTGCCGATGATGGACCGGCTGCGGGTGGACTGCCCGGTGGCGCTGGCTGTCTCGCTGCACGCCCCCGAAGACGGCCTGCGTGACCAGCTGGTGCCGCTGAACCGCAAGTACCCCCTGGCAGAGCTGATGGCCGCCTGCGAGCGTTACTTGCAAGCCGCCCCGCGCGACTTCATCACCTTCGAGTACTGCATGCTCGACGGCGCCAACGATGCCCCCGAGCAGGCGCGCCAGCTGGTGCGCCTGGTCACCGGGCGCGCCGGCACGCCGGCCGTGCCCTGCAAGCTCAACCTGATCCCGTTCAACCCGTTCCCGGCGTCTGGGCTGCTGCGCTCGCCCAAGGAACGCGTCGATGCCTTCGCCCAGGTGCTGATCGAGTCGGGCATCGTCACCACGGTGCGCCGCACCCGCGGCGACGACATCGCCGCCGCCTGTGGCCAGCTGGCCGGCGAGGTGCAGGACCGCACCCGCGCCCACCAGCGGCTCACCCGCCCGGCGATCCGCATTGCGCCGGCTCCCGCCACGCCTGAGGGAGACCGCCTGCACGGGCGGAGGGCCGGTTGATCGTGCACCGCGCTCTCGCGTGGGCGTGGGGCGGGCTGGCCTTGGCGGGCCTGCTGGCCGGCTGCCAGACGGTGCCGGGCGGGCCCGGGCCTTCGGGCCTGCAAGGCAGCTCGCAGGAAATCCGCACCGCCTCCGACCAGACCGACAACGACCGCCGTGCCCGGCTGCGGCTGGAGCTGGCCGCCGCCTATTTCGGCCGCGAGCAGAACGAAGTGGCGCTGGACGAGGTCAAGCAGGCGCTCAATGCCAAACCCGACCTGGGCGAGGCCTACAACCTGCGCGGGCTGATCTATGCCTCGATGGGCGAAGACCGGCTGGCCGACGAAAGCTTCCAGCGCGCCCTACAGCTGAACCCGCGCGATGGCGACGCGCGCCACAACTACGGCTGGTTCCTGTGCCAGCAGCGCCTGTTTCCGCAGGCGCAGCAGCAGTTCGAGGCCGCACTGGCGCTGCCGCAGTACCGCGACCTGGTGCGCACGCTGCTGGCCCAGGGCGTGTGCCAGGCGCGTGCCGGCCAGCTGGACGCCGCCGAGCGCTCGCTGGCCCGGTCCTATGAGCTGGACCCCGGCAACCCGACCGTGGCGCTCAACCTGTCGGAAGTGCTCTACCTGCGCGCCGAGTACGAGCGCGCCCGCTTCTACGTGCGGCGGCTGAACATGCGCCAGGACAGCTCCAACGCCCAGTCGCTGTGGCTGGCGGTGCGCATCGAACACCGCCTGGGCAACCGGGGCGGCGTCGAAGAGTGGGGGCGCCAGCTGAAGGCGCGCTTCCCGCAGGCGCCGCAGACGCTGGCCTTCGAAAGAGGACGATTTGATGAGTGAGGCTGTGGCCCCAACCGCGGGCGGGCTGCTGAAGGCGGCGCGCGAGAAGCAGGGCATCCACATCGCGGCGCTGGCCGCGTCGATCAAGGTGACGCCGCGCAAGCTGGAGGCCCTGGAAGCGGACCGTTATGGCGAGCTGCCCGACATGACCTTCGTGCGGGCGCTGGCCAAGACGGTGTGCCGCTCGCTGCGCATCGAGGCCGAGCCCGTGCTGGCGCTGCTGCCGCACCAGACCGACAGCGGCACTGCGCTGGCGCAGGTCAGCACCGGTCTCAACCAGCCGTTCCGTGAGCGTCCTTCGCGCAGCGATCCGCCCGACTGGGCGGTGCTGCAAAAGCCGGTGCTGTGGGGCGCCGGCGCCGTGCTGCTGGCCGCGCTGGTGGTGTACCTGCTGCCCGAGCGCGCGCTCGACCGC
>NZ_CAXFDV010000106.1:0-8173 GCF_964001545.1 uncultured Aquincola sp. | reverse complement strand
GGGCGGCGACCCGCTGGGCCACCGCTACATGTGGTGGAACTTCGTCTCCAGCCGCAAGGAGCGCATCGTGCAGGCGGCCGACGACTGGGCGGCGCAGCGGTTTGCGCCGGTGCCGGGGGAAACCGAGTTCATTCCGCTGCCAGACAAACGGCCGGCCTAAAACGCAATCGTCCCTTCCCCCCGCGCGCCGACCTGCAACAGATGGTCGATGCCGCTGACGATGATGGCGTTCATGCCGAAGGTGAGGGCGCCGTTGAGCCGCGGGTCGGCGCGGTAGCCCAGCAGCGTGTCGGTGATGGCGTGGCCGGTCTGGGCCGTCGTCGGGTCCACGTCGGGGATGCTGCAGCGTGAGCAGGGCTTGACCAGCTTGAGCACGATGGGGCCCTGCGGCGATTCGATCGTCAGCTCGTCGATGAAGTCCTCGGCATGCGCGTCCTCCAGCCCTTCCAGCACCAGGTTGGGCCGGAAGCGCTCCATCGCCGCGGGCGGGTGGCCGGCTGCGGCCAGGCGGCGGTTCAGCTCCGCCAGCGAGGCGGTGGAAGCCACCAGCAGCGGGAAACCATCGGCAAACGCCGTCTGCGCCGGCAGGCCGCCGGTCCAGCGGGCGTCGCAGGCGCGTTGGTGCTCGGGGTCGAAGCGCACCAGCCGCGCCGGCCGGCCCAGGTAGTCGGTGAACCACTGCGCGGCCACTTTGCCCATGTCGTAGGCGGCCACCTCATCGCCCCACACGGTGGCGCGGCAGGGTTCTTCCACCGCGTGGATGGCCAGGTGCAGCGCCAGCATGCCGGGCGCGCGCAGCACCAGGTCCTCGGTGCGCAGCGTGGGCTTGACCAGCTGCATCTGCGGCAGCTCGCGCTGGGTGAGGAAGCGGCCCTCGTCGTCCACCACCATCCAGGCGCGGTCCAGCTCCAGGCCGGTTTCGATCAGCAGGCCCTCGCGCACCGCGATGCCGGCGCAGGACTTGATGGGATGGAGGTGCAGCGAGTGCACGGTCACGGAATGGTCGCTCATGCGGCGCATTCTGCCCGCCGCCACCCCCTTTCGGGCGCGCCCGGCAGGGCCGGCCCCTGCAGGCGAGGCGGGCAGGGGGCCGCTCCCTACAATGCCCTGCATGACTTCCAACCGCATGGGCAGCGAGCCGACCGACGTGTGCATCCGCGGCGCGGGCGCCGTGGGGGCGAGCCTGGCGCTGGCCTTGTCGCGCCAGGGGCTGCGGGTGGTGCTGCAGGCGGGCCCGGCGCCCACCGGCCAGCCCGATGTGCGCACCTATGCGCTCAATGCCGCTTCGATGGCGCTGCTGCAGTCGCTCAAGGTGTGGGAAGCGCTGCCGCCCGATGCGGTGACGCCGGTGCACGACATGCAGGTGCAGGGCGATGCACAGCCCGGCGCCATCCGCTTTTCGGCCTGGGACCAGGCGGTGCCTGCGCTGTGCTGGATCGTCGATGCCGCGGCGCTGGAAGAAGTGCTGCATGCGGCGCTGCGCTTTGCGCCGCACGTGCGCCGCGCCGGCCCCGACGAGACCGTGGACGCGCCCCTGACCGCGCTGTGCGAAGGCAAGCATTCGGCCACCCGCGAGCGCCTGGGCATCCACTTCGACATGCACTGGTACGGCCACCGCGCCATCGCCGCCCGCCTGGTGGCCGACCGGCCGCACGACGGCACGGCCCGCCAGTGGTTCCGCTCGCCCGACGTGCTGGCGCTGCTGCCCTTCGACCGGCCGCAGCCGGGCTGTTCCTACGGCCTGGTGTGGTCGCTGCCCGAGGCCCGAGCCGCCGAGCTGCTGGCACTGCCCGGCGCCGAGTTCGAGCAGGCCCTGAACGACGCCACCGGCGGCGCCGCCGGCCGCCTGCAACTGGGCAGCGAACGCGCCGCCTGGCCGCTGGGCGTGGGCCAGGCCCGCCGCTTCAGCGGCCCCGGCTGGGTGCTGCTGGGCGACAGCGCGCACGTGGTGCATCCGCTGGCCGGGCAGGGCCTGAACCTGGGCCTGGCCGATGTGCAGGCCCTGGCCGAGACCCTGGCCGCGCGCGAAGCCTGGCGCCCGCTCGGCGACGAGCGGCTGCTGGCGCGTTATGCCCGCCGCCGCCTGGGCCCCACCGCGGCCATGGCCACCGTCACCGATGGCCTGCTGCACCTGTTCGCTCCGCCCGCGCCCTGGCTGCGGGAACTTCGCAACCGCGGCCTGAGTCTGGTCGATCACCTGCCCGGCGCCAAGCGCTGGCTTGCCGGGCGCGCGCTCGGCCTTTGAAGGACACCCCATGCTGAACCGAACCCTCGCCGCGGCCGCCGCCGTGCTGGCCATCGCCGCGCTGCCCGCAGCCGCCCAGGAAGACGTCATCCGCAAGAACCTGATGGAGCGGCTGCCGCAGATGCCCAAGATCGACGAGGTGACCAAGACGCCGATCCCGGGCCTGTACGAGGTGCGCATGGGCACCGACGTGCTGTACAGCGACGAAAGCGGCAACCACGTCATCCAGGGTTCGATCTTCGACACCCGCAACAAGACCAACCTGACCGATGCCCGCATCCAGAAGCTGACGGCGATCGACTTCGCGTCGCTGCCGCTGAAGGACGCGATGGTGCAGAAGCAGGGCAATGGCTCGCGCAAGCTGGCGGTGTTCGCCGACCCCAACTGCGGCTACTGCAAGCGCTTCGAGCGCGACCTGGCCACCGTCAAGGACGTGACCATCTACACCTTCCTGTATCCCATCCTGGGCGCCGATTCGGACGCCAAGGCCAAGGGCATCTGGTGCTCGAAGGACGCGCAGAAGACCTGGCGCTCGTGGATGCTGGAAGGCGCCACCATTCCCAAGCAGATGGGCAGCTGCGATGCCGCCGCCATCGCCCGCAACGTGGCCTTTGGCCAGAAGCACAAGCTCAACGGCACGCCGGCCCTGGTGTTCCAGGACGGCCGCCGCCTGCCGGGCGCCATTCCGGCGGCGGAGATCGAAAAGCAGCTGGCCGAGGCCTCGGCCAAGTCTTGACGATTCACCGCGGCCGGCGCGGGGGGTGACGCCCGTGGACAATGCGGGCGCCATGTCTGCTGCCCCCCTGTCCGCCCCTGCCGCCGCTGCGGCCCCTTCGGTCCAGGCCCTGCGCCTGGGATATGCCGGCCTCATCCCGTTCTTCACCGGCGCGCTGCTGGTGTGGCTGGTACGGGCCGACACCTTGCCCTACGTCACGCTGGCGCTGGCCACCTATGCCGCGGTGATCCTCTCGTTCCTCGGTGGCATCCACTGGGGCATCGGCTTTCGCGACGGCACGCCGGGCCTGTTCAGCTGGGGCGTGGTGCCCTCGCTGGTGGCCTGGGTGGCGGTGATGATGCCGCCCAACGCCGGCTTGGTGATCAGCGGCGCGATGCTGGTCGGCTGCTACCTGGTCGACCGCCGGGTGTACCCGCGCCACGGCCTGTCGGCCTGGCTCACGCTGCGCTTCCGCCTCACCGCCGTCGCTTCGCTCAGCTGCTTCATCGGCGCCGCTGGCGCGTGACCTGATTTCCCCTCTGCTGCAGTCCATGATCACGTACCGCATCGACGTCGCCGACGTCCACGCCCACCTGTACCGCGTCACCCTCACGGTGCCGCAGCCCGCGGCCGAGCAGGTGCTGAGCCTGCCGGTGTGGATTCCGGGCAGCTACATGGTGCGCGAGTTTGGTCGCCACCTGTCGCAGCTGCAGGCGCGCCAGGGCCGCACGCCGGTGGCGCTGCAGCAGCGCGACAAGACCAGCTGGATCGCCCGCCCCACCGGCCGCGGTGCGCTGACGGTGAGCTACCTGGTGTATGCCTTCGACACCTCGGTGCGCACCGCCTTCCTCAATGCCTGGCGGGGCTTCTTCAACAACACCAGCCTGTGCCTGCGGGTGGAAGGGCGCGAGGCCGAGCCGCACCGCATTGAGCTGGGCACGCTGCCGCGCGGTTGGGAAGTGGCCACCGCGATGGAGCCCGACGGCCCCCGCGCCTGGCGGGCCGCCGATTACGACGAGCTGGTGGACCACCCGTTTGAACTGGGCAGCTTCTGGCGTGGCCGCTTCGAGCTGGCCGGCGTGCCGCACGAGTTCGTGGTGGCCGGCGCCTGGCCGGGCTTCGACGGCGACCGGCTGCTGGCCGACACCCGCCGCATCTGCGAGGCGCAGATCCAGTTCTGGCATGGCCCCAAGGGCAAGCCGCCGTACTCGCGCTACGTGTTCATGCTCAACGTGGTGGAAGATGGCTACGGCGGCCTGGAACACCGCGCCAGCACGGCGTTGATCGCCAACCGCCGCGACCTGCCGCGCCCGGGTGTCACCGCCAGCAGCGACGGCTACGTGACGCTGCTGGGCCTGATCAGCCACGAGTTCTTCCACACCTGGAACGTCAAGCGCCTGCGGCCCGCCGAGTTCGCGCAGTTCGACTACAGCCGCGAGAACTACACCCAGCTGCTGTGGTTCTTCGAGGGCTTCACCAGCTACTACGACGACCAGTTCCTGCTGCGCACCGGGCTGATCGACGCGCCGCGCTACCTGAAGCTGGTGGGCAAGACGATCAACGGCGTGCTGGCCGCACCCGGCCGCCAGGTGCAAAGCGTGGCGCAGTCCAGCTTTGACGCCTGGGTGAAGTACTACCGCGCCGACGAGAACACGCCCAATGCCACGGTGAGCTACTACACCAAGGGCTCGCTGGTGGCGATGGCGCTGGACCTGACGCTGCGCGCCGAACGCCGCGGCACGCTGGACGATGTGATGCGCGCGCTGTGGGCGGCCAGCCGCGGCGGCCCGATCGACGAGGCGGCGATTGCCGCCGCGCTGCGCCAGGTGGGCCGCCGCAGCTACGAGGCCGAGCTGGCCGCCTGGGTGCACGGCACCGACGACCTGCCGCTGCCGGCGCTGCTGGCCAAGGCCGGCGTGGCGGTGAAGGCGGAGCCGGGCGGCTGGTCGGCCGGCCTGGGCCTGCGGCTGGCGGAAGGTGCGCTGAGCGGTGTGCAGGTGCGCCAGGTGCTGCGCGGCAGCGTAGCCGAAAAGGCCGGCGTGTCGGCCGGCGACGAGGTGCTGGCCGTGGACGGCTGGCGCGTGCGCCGGCTGGACGACGCGCAGCAGTGGATCAGCGCCGGCCAGCCGTTTGAACTGCTGCTGGTGCGCGACCAGCGCCTGCTGACCGTGCGCCTGGTGCCGCCGGCCGAAGCCGCGGCGGGCAACCTGGCCCTGACGCCGGCTGACAAGCCCTTGAAGTCCGCAGCGGCCCTGCGCCGCGAATGGCTGGGCTGCTGAACCGCGGTGCTGCCGGCGGCCGCCGCCGCCGCTGGGCGGCGCTGGCCGTGGTGGCCGCGGTGCTGGGCGTGCACGGCTGCCTGGGCAGCGAGGTGGCCGAGCTGATGGTCGATGCCGGCAGCGCCAGCAAGCCGGCTATGCAGCGCATGGACGTGGCCTTCGTGCGCGAGCTGCAACAGGCCGCGCCGGCGCCCGTGGCGCCCCGGGTGGCGCCGCCGCCGGCGCCCCGCGCCGTGCCGGTCGAGCGTGCGGCAGCGCCGGATCCCGCGGCATCGGCTGCGGAAGCCGCCGATGCGCAGGCGCAGGCCGAGGCGAAGGCGCGCGCAGAGGCCGTGCGGGCCGAGTGGGCAGCGCTGGCGGCGGCCGAGGCGGCTTCGGCCGCGGCTGCTCAAGCCGCGCAAGAAGCGCTGGCGGCTGCGCCAGCCGCTTCGGCCCCTGCGGCCGCTGCTTCTGCGCTGGCGCAGGCCGCCGCCACCGCGGCCAGTGCGCCGCCAGCCCCGTCGCCTGCCGTGGCCGCCGCCAGCATGCCGCCCACCAGCGCTTCCGCCCCCGCCGCGGCGCTGTCCGTCGCCTCCGCCGTCGCGCCCCACTTCGACTGGCCGCCGTCCACCCGGCTGGACTACACCCTCACCGGCAACTACCGCGGCGAGGTGAACGGCAGTGCCCGCGTGCAGTGGATCCGCCAGGGCCAGCGCTACCAGGTGCAGGTGGACGTGCGGGTGGGCCCCAGCGTGGCGCCGCTGGTGGCGCGGCGCATGACGAGTGACGGCAGCATCGGCGCCAGCGGCCTGGTGCCGCGCCGCTATGAAGAAGAAACCAGCACCTTGTTCGGCCAGCCGCGCCGGCGCGGCCTGAGCTTCGAGCCCGACCGCATCGTGCTGGACCGCGGCACCGCCGAGCCCTGGCCCGGTGTGCAGGACACCGCCAGCCAGTTCGTGCAGCTGACCTGGCTGTTCACCACCCAGCCGCAGCTGCTCAAGGTGGGGCAGGCGCTGGAATTTCCGCTGGCGCTGCCGCGGCGCATCGACCGCTGGCACTACGACGTGGTGGCCGAAGAAACGCTGCACACGCGCGTGGGTGAACTGCGCACCTTCCATGTGAAGCCGCGGCGCGAATCCACCCGCCCGGGCGAGCTGACGGCCGAGCTGTGGTTCGCGCCCACGCTGCAGTACCTGCCGGTGCGCATCCTGATCCGCCACGAGGGCGACACCTACGTCGACCTGATGCTGAACGCGCCACCGCTGCAAACGCCGTGAGGCCATGCGGCCGGGCCGCGCCTATAGTCGCCGCACGACGTTCACCCCCACAGAGACAAGCGATGGACTACGAACACATCCTCACCGAGCTGCGCGGCGACGGTCCGCTGAAGACGGCGCTGATCACGCTCAACCGGCCCAAGCAGCTGAATGCGTTGAACGACGGCCTGATGAACGACCTGGGCCATGCGCTGCTGGCCTTCGATGCCGACCCGGGCGTGGGCTGCATCGTGGTCACCGGCAGCGAGAAGGCATTCGCGGCCGGTGCCGACATCGCGGCCATGGCCAAGTACACCTTCGAGGACACCTACGGCGGCAACTTCATCACCCGCAACTGGGAAACCATCCGCCAGGTGCGCAAGCCGGTGATCGCCGCGGTGGCGGGCTTTGCGCTGGGCGGCGGCTGCGAGCTGGCGATGATGTGCGACTTCATCATCGCGGCCGAGACGGCCAGGTTCGGCCAGCCCGAGATCAAGATCGGCATCATGCCCGGCGCCGGCGGCACGCAGCGGCTGCCGCGCGCAGTGGGCAAGAGCAAGGCGATGGACATGATCCTGACCGCCCGCATGATGGACGCGGCCGAGGCCGAGCGCGCCGGCCTGGTGTCACGCGTGGTGCCGGCCGACAAGCTGATCGATGAGGCACTGGGCGCCGCTGCGGTGATCTGCAGCTACGGCATGCCCAGCGTGATGATGGCCAAGGAATGCGTCAACCGCGCCTTCGAAGGCAGCCTGTCGGACGGCGTGGCCTATGAGCGCCGGCTGTTCCACGCGATGTTCGCGACGGAAGACCAGAAGGAAGGCATGGACGCCTTCCTGAGCAAGCGCGCGCCGGTGTTCAAGCACCGGTAAGCGCGCGGCGTGTCAGGCGGGCAGCGCCTCGGCGCGCTGCCACAGCTCGGCGACCTGGCGCGCCCAGTTCAGGTAGTGCGCGTCGGTGGGCGAGAAGTAGGGCACGCCGCGGTCGACGACCTGGTGCACACGCTGCGCCAGCGATTTTTCGCCGGGGCGGCTGTCGACGAGCTTTTCCAGCTCATGCAGCAGTTGCTGGCGAGCCAGCGGGCTCTGGGCGGCGGTCAGGCGTTCGAAGACGGGATGGGCGTTGGCTTGCATGGTGGGAACGACTCTCTTTGGCGAGGTGTTCCTATATCGGTCGAGCCGGCTTTCGGTTGACAGCCGCACCCTGGCGCAACGTGCCGAAAAGTGTCGGAAACACGGCTTGTCCGTGCTTGACAACCGCCGGGCCTAGGGCTGCACCCAGGTGGCGTGGTCGGCCTGGAAGATGGCCCGGCGGTGGCCGTCTTCATGCAGCTCGGTCCAGTCGAGGGACAGCACCCGCGCCGTCACCACGCCGAAATGCTCGCGCGAGGCGCGCTCGGGCACCAGCGGCGTGGGCAACTCGCTGCCCGGCGCCACGCCGGCCAGGTAGTCGGCGGCGGATCTTGTGCGCCGCACTTCGGCCCAGCGCTGGGCCACGTCGGGGCCATCGGTGTGCACGCTCAGCTGCACCCGCAGCCGCAGCTGCCAGGCCAGGTCGCGCGACCACATCACCAGCGTGCCCTTGGGCTGGCGGGCGATCTGCTGCACCTTGCCGGCACGGGCATCGGTGTAGAAGACCAGCTCCTGCGGGCCGCGGCGGGCTTCGCGCAGCACCACGCTGCGGGCGTCGGCCTCGTCGC
>NZ_CAXFDV010000105.1:0-8666 GCF_964001545.1 uncultured Aquincola sp. | reverse complement strand
TTTCCGATCTTGCACAAAGGCTTTACTGCTAGCATTCAAGTAACTTCTTAACAATCGCTGAAGTGCGCGGTACACAAAGGCCGCGCTTGGGAGAACCCGGTGAGCTTTCTGGACGCGCTGCTGGGCCGCAAGCATCCGCCTACGATCGGCCTCGACATCAGCTCGTCCAGCGTCAAACTGGTGGAGCTCGGTCTGAACAAGTCCGGCGACTACGTGCTGGAGCGCTTCGCGTCCGAGCCTTTCGAAAAAGGCTGGATCACCGACGGCCAGATCGAAAAGTTCGACGAAGTGGCCGATGCCGTGCGCCGCGTGGTGGCCAAGAGCGGCAGCCGCACCAAGCAGGTGGTCATGGCCATGCCGCAGTCGGCCGTCATCACCAAGAAGATCATGCTGCCGGCCGGCCTGCGCGAGGAAGAACTCGAGCTGCAGGTCGAGTCCGAGGCCAACCAGTACATCCCGTTCTCGCTGGACGAGGTCAGCCTCGACTTCTGCGTCATCGGCCCCAGCCCCACCTCGATGGGCGACGTGGAGGTGCTGATCGCCGCCTCCCGCAAGGACCGGGTGCAGGACCGGCAGGGCCTGGCCGAAGCCGCCGGCCTGAAGCCGGTGGTGCTGGACATCGAGTCGCATGCCTCGCGGCTGGCGATGAGCCGCGTCATCCATGCCCTGCCCAACGAAGGCAAGGACGCGCTGGTGGCGCTGTTCGAGATCGGCGCCGACGTGACCAGCCTCAAGGTGCTGCGTGATGACGAGATGCTGTACGACCGCGATCAGGCCTTCGGCGGCTCGCAGCTCACGCAGCTCATCTCGCGCCAGTACGGCTTCTCGTTCGAGGAAGCCGAGCAGAAGAAGCTGTCCGGCGACCTGCCGGAGGACTACGAGTCCACGCTGCTCAACACCTTCGTGGACAGCCTGTCGCAGGAGATCGGCCGCGCGCTGCAGTACTTCTTCACCAGCACGCCGCACCACAAGGTGCACTACGTGATGCTGGCCGGCGGCACCGCCACGCTGCCTGGCCTGAAGGAGCGGGTGACGGACCTCACCGGCTTCGCCTCCATGGTGGTCAACCCGTTCGACCAGATGAAGCTGGGGTCGGCCGTGCGCGAGGCCAAGGTGCGTCGCGAGGCGCCGTCGTACCTCACGGCCTGCGGGCTCGCGATGCGGAGATTCACGCAGTGATCCTGATCAACCTGCTTCCTCACCGGGAAGCGCGGCGCAAGCGCCGCAAGGCGGCCTTCTTCGCGGGCCTCGGCCTGGCCGCGCTGGTCGGCCTGCTGCTGGTGGTGTTGTGGTACCTGGGCCTGCAGCACCTGAAGTCGGTGCAGGACGGCCGCAATGCGCTGCTGCAGCGCGAGATCTCGCTGCTGGAAGGCCAGATCAAGGACATCGCCAACCTGCGGGGCGAGATCGAGAGCCTGAAGGCGCGCCAGAAGGCCGTGGAAGACCTGCAGACCGACCGCAACGTGCCGGTGCACCTGCTCAACGAGCTGACGCGGCAGACGCCCGAGGGCGTGTACCTCACCGCCATCAAGCAGACCGAGGGCGTGGTGGCCATCAACGGCATCGCGCAGACCAACGAACGCGTCTCGGAGCTGCTGCGCAACGCGCTGTACAACTCCGAGTGGCTGGAGCGGCCCGAGCTGGTGGAGATCAAGGCCGCCACGGTGCGGGCCGACAACCGCGAGCAGCGCCGGCTGTTCGAGTTCTCCATGCGGGTGTCCATCAAGCGGCCGGCGGCACCGGCGGCCGCGGCCAGCGCGGCCTCGGCGCCGCGGGCAGCTTCCTGAAGGGGCCGCCATGGCAACGTCTTCCAAGCGCATGAGTTTCGACCTCAACGAGTCCTTCGAACGGGCGGCGGCGCAGTTCCGCGGCCTGGACATGAAGGAGCCCGGCCAGTGGCCGCTGCTGCCACGGCTGGCGGTGTTTGCGCTGGCCCTGCTGGTGGCGGTGGCCCTGGGCTGGGTGCTGCTGCTGTCCGAGCAATCCGACCTGCTGCAGGCCGAGCGCGACCGCGAGCCGGCGCTCAAGGCCGACTACCGCGCCAAGCTGGGCCAGGCCGTCAACCTCAGCGAGCTGCGCAAGCAGAAGCTGCAGGTCGAGGAATACGTGGTGCAGCTGGAAAAGCAGCTGCCCGGCAAGGCCGAGATGGACGCGCTGCTGTCCGACATCAACCAGGCCGGCCTGGGCCGTGGCCTGCAGTTCGAGCTGTTCCGCCCCGGCCAGGTGGTCATCAAGGACTACTACGCCGAGCTGCCCATCGCCATCCGCGTCAGCGGCCGGTACCACGACATGGGCGCCTTCGCGGCCGACGTGGCCAACCTCTCGCGCATCGTCACCTTGCACGACCTGACCATCAGCGCGCCGCAGCGCGATGCCAACGGCGCACTGGCCATGGAGGCCACCGCGCGCACCTACCGCTACCTCGACCCGGCCGAGATCGAAGAGCAGCGCAAGGCACGCGCCGCCGCCAAGGCCGCGGCAGGAGCCAAGCGATGAGCCGCCTGCCTGCCCTGCGTGCGCTGCCCCTGCTGGCCCTGGCCGTCCTGGCCGGCTGCAGCGCCGACGACACCGAGCTGAGCGCCTGGATGCAACAGCAGAAGAACGAGGTGCGCCCCAGCGTGCAGCCGCTGCAGGCGCCCAAGCGCTTCAACCCCCAGGCCTACACGGGGGCCGATGCGGTCGAGCCCTTCAGCAACCAGAAGCTGACCGTGGCGCTGAAGCAGGAGGCGCGGCAGCCCAGCAGCCTGCTGGCCACCGAGCTGAACCGCCGCAAGGAACCGCTGGAAGCCTTTCCGCTGGACAGCATGACGATGGTGGGCAGCGTCAGCCGCCAGGGCGCGCCTTACGCGCTGCTGCGGGTGGACAACCTGCTCTACCAGGTCAAGGCCGGCGACTACCTGGGCCAGAACTACGGCCGCATCACCCGCATCACCGAGACCGAGGTGGCGCTGCGCGAGATCGTGCAGGACGCCGCCGGTGAATGGATAGAACGCAGCACCAGCCTGCAGTTGCAGGAGGGCAAGCGATGAAGAACGAGCAGGAGAAGCGCACTATGACCCGTTGGAAAGCCTGGGGCACGGCCCTCGTGCTGGCCGTGGGCGTCCCCGTCGCCGCCTTGGCGCAGGGGGTGATCCAGTCGATCACCAGCACCCAGCAGGCCGGCAGTGAGGTGGTGCGCATCGAGATGAGCGAGCCGCTGGTCGCGGTGCCTGCGGGCTTCGTGGTGCAGGCGCCGCCGCGCATCGCCATCGACCTGCCGGGCGTGAGCAGCGCGCTGCCTCGATCGGTGGTCGAGCTGAACCAGGGCAACCTGCGTTCGGTGAACGTGGCCCGGGGCGGCGACCGCACGCGCCTGGTGCTCAACCTCAAGCAGGCCGCCAACTACAGGGCGCAGCTGGAAGGCAAGGCGCTGCTGATCGTGGTGGACAACGGCGGCGGTGCCGCCGACGTGTCGCAGGCCGCGCCCGCCGCGGCGCCGGCCACTGCGCAGGCAGCGGCGCCGTTGCACTTCGCGCCCAGCCAGAACGCCGACCCGCTGTCGCTGCGCGACATCGACTTCCGCCGCGGCCAGGACGGCGCTGGCCGGGTGGTGGTGGAGCTGCCCAACAACCAGGTCGGCGTGGACATCCGCCAGCAGGGCCAGCAGCTGATCGTGGAATTCCTGCGCTCGACGCTGCCCGACCGGCTGCGCCGCCGCCTGGACGTGGCCGACTTCGGCACGCCGGTGGGCGCCATCACCACGGTGCAGACGGGTGACCGTGTGCGCATGACCATCGAGCCGCGCGGCGCCTGGGAGCACAGCGCCTACCAGAGCGACAACCAGTTCGTGGTGGAAGTGCGGCCGATGGTGATCGACCCCAACAAGCTGGTGCAGGGCCCCGGCTACTCGGGCGAGAAGCTGTCGCTGAACTTCCAGAACATCGAGGTGCGGGCGCTGCTGCAGGTCATCGCCGACTTCACCAACTTCAACGTGGTGACCAGCGACACCGTGACCGGCACTGTGACGCTGCGGCTCAAGGACGTGCCCTGGGACCAGGCGCTGGACATCATCATGCAGGCCAAGGGCCTGGGCCTGCGCAAGAACGGCAACGTGCTGTGGATCGCGCCCAAGGATGAGCTGTCGGCCAAGGAACAGGTGGAGCTGGAAGCGCGCAAGAAGATCGCCGACCTGGAGCCGGTGCGCACGCAGTCGTTCCAGCTCAACTACACCAAGGCCGAGGAAGTGGCCAAGGGCCTGACCGGGCAGACCACCAGCCAGGGCGGTGGCGCCGGCGCCGGCGGCAACACCGTCAACACCCGCATCCTGTCGCCGCGCGGCAGCGTGATCTTCGAGACGCGCACCAACCAGCTCTTCGTCTCTGACATCCCGAGCAAGCTGGAAGAGGTGCAGGCCATCATCGCCAAGATCGACATCCCGGTGCGCCAGGTGCTGATCGAGGCCCGCATCGTGGAAGCCGACGACACCTTCGGCCGCGCGCTGGGCGTCAAGCTGGGCGGCTCCGACCTGCGCGGCGTGCAGGGCGGCATCCCGGGCTGGGGCGTGGGCGGCGGCAACTACGTGACGGTGGGCGGCGGCTACAACGCCGTCAATGGCCAGACGGGCCAGAGTCCCAGCACCGACGTCAACGCGGTCAACACCACCACCGGCCGCTACAACAACCAGTTCGTCAACCTGCCGGCCAACGTCGCCAACCTGGGGGGCTCGCAGGCGGCCACGTTCGCGCTGTCGCTGTTCAGCGCCTCGGCCAACCGCTTCCTGAACCTGGAGCTGTCGGCGCTGGAAGCCGACGGCAAGGGCAAGATCGTCTCCAGCCCGCGGGTGGTGACGGCCGACCAGATCAAGGCCGTGATCGAGCAGGGCGAAGAGATCCCGTACCAGGTGGCCACCTCCAGCGGCGCCACCTCCATCCAGTTCAAGAAGGCGAGCCTGAAGCTGGAGGTGGTGCCGCAGATCACGCCCGAGGGCAATGTGATCCTGACGGTGGACGTGGCCAAGGACAGCCGCGGCACCGCCACCACGGCCGGCCCGGCCATCAACACCAAGCACGTGAACACGCAGGTGCTGGTGGAAAACGGCGGCACCGTGGTGCTGGGCGGCATCTTCACGCAGGAAGAGCGCAACGACGTCAACAAGGTGCCGCTGCTGGGCGACATTCCGGTGGTGGGCAACCTGTTCAAGAACACCGTGCGGTCGAGCAACAAGACCGAGCTGCTGGTGTTCATCACGCCCAAGGTGGTGACCGACCGCGTGACCGCGCGGTAAGGCCCGGGCAAGCAAGCGAGCGAGAAGACAAGATGATCCGAACTTTCAAGACGTGGCTGTCCGTTGCGGCGCTGTCGCTGGTGGCTGCCTGCGGCGGGGGCGGGGGCAGCTCGGGCGACCCGGTGCTGGGCGGCGGCGGCAGTACCGGCGGTAGCGGCACGGCCACGGCGGCAGATCTGGTGGTGGCGCTGTCGGCCGACTCGCTGGCCAACGACGGCACCTCGGTCGTCACCGCCACGGTGACCGCGCTGGACGCCAACCGCGCTGCGCTGCCCGGTGTGGCGGTGCAGCTGTCGGCCGACAGCAATGCCATCGTCACGCTGACCACAGCCAGTGGGTCGGGCGACACCACCACCACGAACAAGTCGATCACCAACGCCTCGGGCGTGATCACGGCCACCGTGGGGGCCGGCACCGACCGCAGCCTGCGCACGGTCACGGTCACCGCCAAGTCGGGCAACGTCACCAAGACCGCCACCTTCGCCGTGGTCGCGACCCCGGGTGCGGCCGTGCCTTCCGTGATCGAGGTCATCGCCTCGTCCACCACGCTGGGCAGTGGCGGCGACCAGGTGGTGCTGACGGCCTTTTTGAAGGACGCCAACAACAACGCGATGCCTTCCACGCCCGTCACCTTCACCACCGACACCGGTCGGCTGCTGAACGTGAGTGCCGCCACCAACGCCTCGGGCGCGGCCGCCGCCACGCTGGAAGCCGGGCAGGACAAGAGCAACCGCACCGCCACGGTGAAGGTGTCTTCCGGCACGGTGCAGACCACCTACACCATCCCCATCGTCGGCACCCGCCTGACCGTCTCGGGCAACACCACGCTGACGCAGGGCAATACCTCCCAGCTGTCGGTGGCCGCCGCGGACTCCAAGGGCAACCCGTTGCCCGGCGTCGCCATCACCCTGGCCAGTTCGCTGGGCAACGGCTTTTCGCCCGCCGCCCCGACGACCGATTCGAGCGGCCAGGCCACGGTGACCTACACGGCCACCAACGCCGGCACCGACACCGTGCGCTTCAGCGGCGCCGGCGCGGGCGCGTCGACGGTCGTCACCGTCAGTGGCGAGGACTTCGTGTTCCTGCCGGCCACCGTGTCGCCGACCGTGGGTGCGGTGTATCCGCTGCAGGTGCGCTATCGCCGGGCGGGCGTGCCGCAGGCCAACGTGCAGGTGCGCTTCGCCGCCACGGTCGGCACCTTGGGTGCTACCCAGGTGACCACCGACAGCCTGGGCGTTGCCAGCGTGAACCTCACGTCCAACTTTGCCGCGCCGTCCACCATCAGCGCCACCGTGCTCGATGCCAACGGCGGCACCGTGGCCGTGGCCACCACCACGGCCACCTTCGTCGCCACCACGCCGCGTGACCTGGTGCTGCAGGTGTCGCCTTCGGCGCTGGCGCCCAACACCGCGGGCGGCTCCGACAGCCAGACCAACGTGATCGCCCGCGTCACCGACGCCTCGGGCAACCCGGTGCAGGGCCTGACCGTGAACTTCAGCCAGGACCTGGACCCCAGCGGCGGACGCCTGAGCGCGGCCACGGCCAAGACCGGCCCTGACGGCCAGGCCAACGTGAACTACATTGCCGGCGCCTCCACCACCGCCAACAACGGTGTGCGCCTGCGTGCCACCGTGGCCACCAGCAGCAGCGTCACCGGCACCGTCTCGCTGACGGTCAACCAGTCCGCCTTGTTCATCGTGCTGGGCACCGGCAACACCATCACCAACTCCGACGTGGACACCTACCAGAAGACCTGGACGGCCTACGTCACCGACGCCAACGGCATCCGCGTGAGCGGCGTGACGCTGACGGCCAAGGGCATTCCCACGTACTACGGCAAGGGCGTGATGGCCTACGACGAAACCGCCCAGCGGTGGCGCTACGTCACCACCACCGTCAACAGCTCGGGCAACATCGTCCAGACCTTCAGCGACAGCATTCCGCTGGTCTGCCCGAACGAAGACGTGAACGAAGATGGCCGTCTCAACGAGACCGACACCAATGGCGACGGCCAGCTGACGCCGGGCAACGTGGTGGCGCTGACCAGCCCCACGGTCGTGACCGACGGTGAAGGCAAGGCCACCATCACGCTGCGCTACGCCGAGATGTACGCGCCGTGGATCGTGCTCAAGCTCACCGCCACCGGCATCGTCTCGGGCACCGAGTCGTCCAGCTACCGCGAGTTCGCGCTCGACCGGCTGGCCAGCGACTTCTCGAACAAGGCCATCACCCCGGCCGGCGCGGTCAGCCCCTTCGGGTCGGTTCTGAGCTGCACCACACCCAACTGACCGTGCTCGTTTCCCTCGTCGGCATGCCCGGCGGTGGCAAGTCCACCGTCGGGCGTCAGCTTGCGCGGCAGTTGGGGGTGTCGTTCGTCGACACCGACCATGTGATCGAGGAGCGCCTGGGCGGCTACATCCGCGACTACTTCGCCCAGCATGGCGAGGTGGCCTTTCGCGATCTGGAGCAACAGGTGATCGACGAGCTGACCCAGAGCGCCACCGGCGTGCTGGCCACCGGCGGTGGCGCGGTGCTGCGCGAAGCCAATCGGCAGGCGCTGCAGGACCGCAGCACCGTGGTGTATCTGCGGTCGTCGGCCGAAGAGATCTACCGCCGCCTGCGGCACGACACGCAGCGGCCCTTGCTGCAGGTGGCCGACCCGTTGCGCAAGCTGCGCGACCTGCACCGCGAGCGCGACCCGCTCTACCGCCGCACCGCCCACTTCGTGATCGAGACCGGCCGGCCGTCGGTGCCCACGCTGGTGGGCATGGTGCTGATGCAGCTGGAACTGGCCGGGCTGGTGGACGCCTCGGTCGTGCCTTCGCCGGTCGACCGCCTCGCGCGCTGAGCTGGCGGGCCCGCCCGTAAACTCGGGCGCCATGACCGCCGCACCCGTCGCCCCCATCGCTTCCGCCTCCGTCGTCACCGTGCCCATCGCGCTGGGCGAGCGCAGCTACGACATCCGCATCGGCGGCGGCCTGCTGGACGATCCGGCTTCCTGGCAAGGCCTGCCGCGTGCCGCGGTGGCGGCCATCGTCACCAACACCACCGTGGCGCCGCTGTACGCCCAGCGGCTGGCCGCGGCGCTGGCGCCGCATTACGGCCGCGTGCTGACCATCGAGCTGCCCGACGGCGAAGCCCACAAGGACTGGCAGACGCTGGACCAGATCTTCAGCGCACTGCTGGCCGCCAGCGCCGACCGCAAGACGGTGCTGTTTGCGCTGGGCGGCGGCGTGGTGGGCGACATGGCCGGCTTTGCCGCTGCCAGCTACATGCGCGGCGTGCCTTTTGTGCAGGTGCCCACCACGCTGCTGGCGCAGGTGGATTCGTCGGTGGGTGGCAAGACGGCCATCAACCACCCGCTGGGCAAGAACATGATCGGCGCCTTCTACCAGCCGCTGCG
>NZ_CAXFDV010000104.1:0-13593 GCF_964001545.1 uncultured Aquincola sp. | reverse complement strand
GACCCGGTCAACAACGCCTACATCCACAACCAGGAACCGGTGTGGGCCGAGGACCCGCTGGTCGAGCTCGAGACCCGCATCCTGCCGCTGCACGACCCGAGCAACGTGGCCGCGATCATCGTCGAGCCGGTGGCCGGCTCCACCGGCGTGCTGATTCCGCCGCAGGGCTACCTGCAGCGCCTGCGCGAGATCTGCGACAAGCACGGCATCCTGCTGATCTTCGACGAGGTGATCACCGGTTTCGGCCGCACCGGCCAGCCCTTCGCGGCGCAGACCTTCGGCGTGACGCCCGACCTGATGACGGTGGCCAAGGGCCTGACCAACGGCTGCGTGCCGATGGGCGCGGTGTTCGCGAAGCAGAAGATCCACGACGTGTTCATGAACGGGCCCGAGCACCTGATCGAGTTCTTCCATGGCTACACCTACTCGGCCCACCCGCTGGCCTGCGCCGCCGCGCTGGCCACGCTGGACACCTATGCCGAAGAAGGCCTGCTGACCCGTGCGGGCGAACTGCAGGGCTACTTCGCCGAGTCGCTGCACAGCCTCAAGGGCCTGCCCAACGTCATCGACATCCGCAACATCGGCCTGGTGGGCGGCGTGGAGCTGGCACCCCGCGCCGGAGAGCCGGGCAAGCGGGCCTTCGACGTCTTCCTCTACTGCTGGGAACAGGGGCTGATGATCCGCACCACCGGCGACACCATCGCGCTGTCGCCGCCGCTGATCATCGAGCGCGAGCACATCGACCGCATCGTCGCCACCCTGCGCACCGCCATCGCTCGCGTGGCCTGAAGGACGCTGCCATCGCATGGGCTTCCTCGAGACCGACCGTGAGCTGACGCGGCTGTCTTACTACGACGCCACGGCCCCGCGTGGCGCAGCCCATGCGCCCTTGCTGGGCGATGCAAAGGCCGACGTCGCCATCGTCGGCGGTGGTCTGGCCGGCCTGTCGGCGGCCATCGAGCTGCGGCAGCGGGGCCTGGACGTGATGCTGCTGGAAGCCCAGCACATCGGCTTTGGCGCCAGCGGCCGCAACGGCGGCCAGGTGATTCATGGCCTGGCCGCCGACCAGGCCAGCATCGAGGCCGAACTGGGCCTGCATGAAGCCCGCCGCGTGTGGGACATGACGCTGCAGGCCATCGACCTCATCCATGATCGCTGCGCGCGATTCGGCATCGATGCGCAATGGCGCGACGGCTACCTGGGCGTGGCGGTGAACCCGCGCAAGGCGCGCGCGCTGCGTGAAGGCGTGGACCACCTGGCGCAGCACTACGGCTATGCGCAGCAGTGGATCGAACAGGCCGAGCTGCCGCGCTGGATCGACAGCCCGCGCTACGTGGCCGGGGCCTACGACCCGCGCTCGGGCCACCTGCATCCGCTGAAGTACACGCAAGGTTTGGCTCGCGCAGCCCTGGATCTGGGCGTGCGCCTGCATGAGGGCAGCGCCGTCACGTCCATGCAGCCCGAGGCCGGCGGCCAGCGCCTGCGCACCGCGCAAGGCAGCGTGCTGGCGCGCCAGGTGCTGCTGGCCGGCAATGTGTACCTGCAGGAGTTTTCGCCGCGGCTGGCGCCGCGCCTGTCGCCGCGGGTGATGCCGGTCGGCACCTACATCGTGTGCAGCGAGGCGCTGGGCGCCGAGCGTGCGCAAGCCCTGGTGCCCTGCGGCGCGGCGGTGTGCGACAACAACTTCGTGCTGGACTACTTCCGCCCCACGGCCGATCACCGCATGCTGTATGGCGGCCGCGCCAGCTACACCGCGCAAACGCCGGCCGACCTGGCCGAAGGCATGCGCCAGCAGATGGTGGGCACCTTCCCGCAACTGGCGGGCGTGAAGGTCGAGTACGCCTGGGGCGGCTTTGTCGACATCTCGATGAGCCGAGCGCCCGACTTCGGCCGCATCGGCCGCGACGTGTACTACCTGCAAGGCTTCTCGGGCCATGGCCTGGCGCTCACCGGCCTGGCCGGCCAGGTGGTGGCCGAGGCCATGGCCGGTGATGCCGGCCGCTTCGACGTGTTCGCGCAGCTCCAGCACCGGGCGTTTCCGGGCGGCCGGCTGTTGCGCATGCCGGCCCTGGCGCTGGCGATGGCGTACTACCGCTTGAGGGACTTGCTGTGAGCACTTCATGTGTGCGCCATCCGGCCAAGCCCGCATGCGCAAATGCTTGCTTGTTGGCACACTTGCTGCATCGCCACTGCCCATGAGCTTGCCTCTGACTGCTGTGAAGTCTCCTGCCAAACCCGTGGTGCTGGTTCCTGCCTGCAACCGGGTGCTCGGCAACCATCCTTTCCACATCGCCGGCAAGAAGTACGTCGATGGTGTGCGGTTGGCGCAATGCCAGCCCTTGATCGTCCCCGGCGTTGAACCCGACGAGATCGACGCGCTGCTGGACCTGGCCGATGGCGTGCTGCTCACCGGCTCTCCCTCCAACGTGCATCCCAGCCACTTCGGGCAAGAGGTGCTGGACGCCAGCCTGCCGCTGGACCCTGAGCGTGATGCCTGGACGCTGCGGCTGATTCCGCGTGTGCTGCAGCGGGGCATTCCGCTGCTGGCCATCTGCCGCGGCGCACAGGAAGCCAACGTGGCCCTGGGCGGCACGCTGCACCAGGCGGTGCACGACGTACCGCCGCACCACGACCACCGCGCCGATGACAGCCAGCCGGTGGAGGTGCAGTACGGCCCTTCGCACGACGTGCTGGTCGAGCCCGGCAGCCTGCTGGCCCGCATCACCGGCGAGCAGCGCTTCCGCGTCAATTCCGTGCATGGCCAGGCGGTGGACCGCCTGGCGCCGGGCGTGCAGGTGCAGGCCCGCGCACCCGATGGCCTGGTCGAGGCCTTCAGCATCGAAGCCGCGGGCTTCAACCTCTGCGTGCAGTGGCACCCCGAGTGGCTGGCCGCCAGCAACCCCATCTCGCGCCAGCTGTTCGGCGCCTTCGGCGAAGCCTGCACCGCCTACCGCGATCGTCATCGCCCACCCCCAAGCCTCTGAACCGGGCGCGGCCCCCGCGTCCGTCCTTCCCCAGGGCCAAGGTGCCGCCGCCCGCAAGGCGGCACGACAGACGAACAGGTGCCCCATGGTGGTCAGAGACAGCTACACCTTCAGCGAGCTTGAACAATGGCTCGACAAGAACCGCGTGACGGAGATCGAGTGCCTGGTGCCCGACCTCACCGGCGTGGCGCGCGGCAAGATCCTGCCGCGCGAGAAATTCACCGAAGACCGCGGCATGCGGTTGCCCGAGGCCGTGGTGGCCATGGGCGTGACGGGCGAGTTCCCTGAAGAGGGACCGTACTACGACGTCATCAACCCCACCGACCGCGACATGCACCTGCGGCCGGACCCGACCAGCGTGCGCATCGTGCCCTGGGCCACCGACCCCACGGCGCAGGTCATCCACGACTGCTTCGACCGCGAAGGCACGCTGGTGCCGTTTGCGCCGCGCTCGGTGCTGCGCCGCGTGTGCGACCTGTATGCGGCCGAAGGCTGGGAGCCGGTGGTGGCGCCCGAGCTGGAGTTCTACCTGGTCGACCGCAACACCGACCCCGACGTGCCGCTGAAGGCGCCCATCGGCCGCAGCGGCCGCGCCGAGACCTCGCGCCAGGCCTATTCGATTGATGCCGTCAACGAATTCGATCCGCTGTTCGAGGACGTCTACGCCTACTGCGAGAAGATGGAGCTCAACGTCGACACGCTGATCCACGAGGTGGGCGCGGGCCAGATGGAGATCAATTTCTTCCACGCCCATCCGCTGGGCCTGGCCGACGAGGTGTTCTTCTTCAAGCGCACGGTGCGCGAGGCGGCGATGCGCCACGGCATGTTCGCCACCTTCATGGCCAAGCCGATTGCCGGCGAGCCCGGCAGCGCGATGCACGTGCACCAGAGCATCGTCAGCCAGGCCACCGGCCGCAACCTCTTCAGCAATGAAGACGGCACGCCCAGCCCCGAGTTCTATTGGTACATCGGCGGGCTGCAGAAGTACATCCCGGCGGCCATGGCGCTGTTTGCGCCCTACGTCAACAGCTACCGCCGGCTGGTGCGCAGCAATGCGGCGCCCATCAACATCCAGTGGGGCACCGACAACCGCACCGTGGGCATCCGCAGCCCGGTGGCCGGCCCGGCCGCGCGCCGGGTGGAAAACCGCGTGATCGGCGCCGACGCTAACCCCTATGTGGCGCTGGCGGCCACGCTGGCCTGCGGCTACCTGGGCATCAAGAACCGCATCGACCCGACGCCGGAGTGCAAGGGCGACGCCTACCTGGGCGAGTTCTCGCTGCCGCGCAGCCTGGGCGAAGCGCTGCACCTGCTGCGGGCCGAAAGCGACCTGGCCCAGGTGCTGGGCGAGTCCTTCGTCACCGTGTACACCGAGATCAAGGAGATCGAGTACGCCGAGTTCATGAAGGTGATCTCACCCTGGGAACGCGAACACCTGTTGCTGCACGTGTAGACCCCCCGGAGCGCCTGCGGCGCACCCCCAGGGGGCGCCACCGGTGGCCCGGCCAAGCCGGTTCCACGGTGGCTGCTTGAAGACCATCTGCCAGCGTCGCGTCTCATCCGCGCGCTGGTCTTGAGTGAAGGATCGACCATGACTTCCACCACCATGTCCGCCTCGCGCAGCACCCAGCAATGGCAGGCGGCCGATGCGGCGCACTTCCTGCATCCGTTCACCGACTTTCAGGCGCTGGCCAAGAAGGGCTCGCGCATCATCACGCAGGCCGAGAACATCTACCTGACCGACAGCGACGGCCACCGCATCCTCGATGCGATGAGCGGCCTGTGGTGCGTCAACGTGGGCTACGGCCAGCAGGCGCTGATCGACGCCGCCACGCGCCAGCTGGGCCAGCTGCCCTTCTACAACGCGTTCTTCCAGACGGCCACGCCGCCGGCCATCGAGCTGGCCGAGCTGCTGGCCGAAGTCAGCCCGCCGGGCTTCAGCCGCGTGTTCTTCAGCGGCTCGGGCTCCGAGGGCAACGACACCATCGTGCGCATGGTGCGCCGCTACTGGGACGTGCTGGGCCAGCCGCAGCGCTCGGTCATCCTGAGCCGCAAGAACGCCTACCACGGCTCCACCATGGCTGGCGCCTCGCTGGGCGGCATGAGCGGCATGCATGCCCAGGGCGGCCTGCCCATCCCCGGCATCCAGCACATCGAGCAGCCCCACTGGTTCGAGAACGGCGGCGACATGAGCCGCGAAGAATTCGGCCGCGTGGCCGCCAGCTGGCTGGAGCAGAAGATCCTGGCCGTCGGCCCCGAGAAGGTGGCCGCCTTCATCGGCGAGCCGGTGCAGGGCGCCGGCGGCGTGATCGTGCCGCCCGAGACCTACTGGCCCGAGATCCAGCGCATCTGCGACAAGTACGGTGTGCTGTTGGTCAGCGACGAGGTGATCTGCGGCTTCGGCCGCACCGGCCACTGGTTCGGCTGCCAGCGCTTCGGCTTCAAGCCCGACCTCATCACCTTCGCCAAGGGCGTGACCTCGGGCTACATCCCGCTGGGCGGCGTGCTGTTGGGCGACCGGGTGGCGAAGGTGCTGATCGAGCAAGGCGGCGAGTTCGAGCACGGCTACACCTACTCGGGCCACCCGGTGGCCTGTGCTGTGGCGCTGGCCAACATCCGGCTCATCCAGCAGCTGGGCCTGGTGCAGCAGGTGCACGACGACACCGGCCCCTGCCTGGCCGAGCTGTATGCGCAGCTGGCCGACCACCCGCTGGTGGTCGAGACACAGACCTGCGGCCTGATGGCGGCGCTGCAGCTGGGCCGGCGCGACGGCAAGGGCACCGGCACCCGCGGCCAGCGCTTCGACGAATCGCTGTCGGTGGGCATGGTGTGCCGCGGCCACTGCTTTGCCAACGGGCTGATCATGCGGGCGGTGGGCGACCGCATGATCATCGCGCCGCCGCTGGTGATCACCCGGGCGCAGATCGACGAGATGGCGGCGCTGATCCGGCGCTGCCTGGACCTGACGCTGCAGGACTGCCAGCGCCAGGGCTGGGTGTGACGGCAGGCAGGCCCGGCCCTGCCGGGCCTCTGGGGCGCAAGCCCTAAACTGGCGCCCATCCCCCTAGTTCCTGGAGTTCCGCCACCATGAATCCCGTGTTCCGTCGAAGCCTGAGCGCCGTGGCGCTGTCCCTGATCGCCGCCACCGCCGGCGCCCAGGAAAAGGTGGTCAACGTGTACAACTGGGCCGACTACATCGCCCCCGACACGATCAAGAACTTCGAGAAGGAAACCGGCATCAAGGTCCGGTACGACAACTTCGACAGCAACGAGGCGCTGCATGCCAAGCTGGTGGCCGGCAAGTCGGGCTACGACGTGGTGGTGCCCGGCTCGCACTTCGCGAAGATGCAGATCGCGGCCGGCCTGCTGATGAAGCTGGACAAGAGCAAGCTGCCCAACCTGAAGAACCTGGACCCCGCGATCCAGGCGCAGCTGGCCAAGGTGGACCCCGGCAACGAGCACCTGGTCGACTGGCTGTGGGGCTACACCACCGTGGGCATCAACGCCGACAAGGTCAAGGCCGCGCTGGGCAGCATGCCCATGCCCGACAACGCCTGGGACCTGGTGTTCAAGCCCGAGTACGCCAGCAAGCTCAAGGCCTGCGGCATCACCTTCCTGGACAGCGCCTCCGAGGTGATGCCCATCGCGCTGAAGTACGTGGGCAAGGACCCGTACAGCAACGAAGCCGCCGACTACGCCGCCGCCGGCGACATGCTCAAGAAGGTGCGGCCCTTCGTCACCCGCTTCGCCGGCTCGGGCAGCGACTACATCGAGCAGATGGCCCGCGGCAACATCTGCGCGGTGGTGGGCTGGTCGGGCGACATCATGATCGCCAAGAACAAGTCGGCCCAGGCCAAGAAGCCGCAGAACCTGCAGGTGCTGCTGCCCAAGACCGGCGGACTGCTGTTCTTCGACACCATGGCCATCCCGAAGGACGCGCCCAACGCCGACAACGCGCATGCGTTCATCAACTACATCCTCAAGCCCGAGGTGCATGCCTCGCTGACCAACGCGGTGTTCTACGCCAACCCGAACAAGGCGTCGCTGCCCTTCGTCAAACCCGAGATCGCCAAGGACAAGGCGGTGTTCGTGGACGAGGCGGGCCTGGCCACGATGATTCCGCCGGGCGCGCCCGAGCAGGCCACCCGGCGTCTGGTCACGCGCACCTTCACCAACTTCAAGGCCAACCGCTGATGGCACACGCGGGCCGTCCGTCGCAGCCGCACGGCCCGCATCTTGCTGATCTTGCGGGTCTGATCACTTCCCCACTGACCTCCAGTCTTTCTTTGGAGACCGACCGATGAAACGACCCGCCCCTGCCCTGTTGCGCTGCCTCGGCGCATTGACGTTGTCCGCCGTGGCCCTGACCGCTGCACAGGCGCAGGAAGAGAAGGTGCTCAACGTCTACAACTGGTCCGACTACATCGCCGAGGACACGATCGCCAACTTCGAGAAGGAGACGGGGATCAAGGTCCGCTACGACAACTTCGACAGCAACGAAGTGCTGCACGCCAAGCTGGTGGCGGGCAAGACGGGCTACGACATCGTGGTGCCGTCGTCGTACTGGGCCAAGCTGCAAGCCGATGGCGGGCTGCTGCAAAAGCTCGACAAGAGCAAGCTGCCCAACCTGAAGAACCTGGATCCGGCGCTGCAGGCGCAGCTGGCCAAGCTCGACCCCGGCAACCAGTTCGGCGTGAACTGGCTGTGGGGCTACACCACGGTGGGCATCAACGTCGACAAGGTCAAGGCCGCGCTGGGCGGCATGCCCATGCCCGACAACGTGTGGGACCTGGTGTTCAAGCCCGAGTACATCAGCAAGCTCAAGAGCTGCGGCGTCAGCTTCCTCGATTCACCCACCGAGGTGGTGCCGGCCGCGCTGCACTACCTCGGCAAGCCGGCCTACAGCCGCAACCAGGCCGACTATGCCGGCGTGGGCCCGCTGCTCAAGACCATCCGGCCCTACGTCACGCTGTTCAGCTCGTCGGGCTACATCAACGACATGGCCAACGGCAGCATCTGCCTGGCGCTGGGCTGGTCGGGCGACATCAACATCGCCCGGCAGCGCGCCATCGACGGCAAGACCGGCCAGAAGATCGAGGCGCTGATCCCCAAGACCGGCGGCATCCTGTTCTTCGACATGATGGTGATCCCGGCCGATGCGCCCCACCCGGACAACGCGCACAAGTTCATCAACTACATCCTGCGGCCCGAAGTGGCGGCGGGGCTGAGCAACAAGGTGAACTACGCCAACCCGAACGCCGAGTCGCGCAAGCTGGTCAAGCCCGAAGTGGCCAACAACCCCTCGGTGTTTTTGAGCCCGACCGACCTGGCCAAGATGCAGGCGCCCGATGCGCTCACCAGCGACATCCGCCGCACGATGACGCGGCTGTACACCTCGTTCAAGACGGGCATGTAAGCCCATCGCCGCGGGCAACGAGGGGCCCGCGGCACTGACAGATCGATAAGAACATTCCAGGAGCCGGACACCCATGAGTGGCGCTGTGCCCGCGCAGGCAGACTTCCTGCGCATCGAGGACGTGGTCAAGGACTTCGGCGGCACCGTCGCCGTCAACCACGTCAACCTCTCCATCGCCAAGGGCGAGATCTTTGCGCTGCTGGGATCATCCGGCTGCGGCAAGAGCACGCTGCTGCGCATGCTGGCCGGCTTCGAGACGCCCACCTCGGGCCGCATCGTGCTCAATGGTCAAGACCTGGCCGGCCTGCCGCCGTACGAGCGACCGATCAACATGATGTTCCAGAGCTATGCGCTGTTTCCTCACCTCACGGTGTGGGACAACATCGCCTTCGGCCTGCGGCGCGACGGCATGGCCAAGGACGCCATCGCCGAACGTGTGGGCCAGATGCTCAAGCTGGTACAGCTCGACAAATACGCCAGGCGCAAGCCGCACCAGCTGTCGGGCGGGCAGCAGCAGCGCGTGGCGCTGGCGCGCAGCCTGGCCAAGCGGCCGCAGCTGCTGCTGCTGGACGAGCCGCTGGGCGCGCTGGACAAGAAGCTGCGCGAAGAAACCCAGATCGAGCTGGTCAACATCATCGAGGAAGTGGGCGTGACCTGCGTGATGGTGACCCACGACCAGGAAGAGGCGATGACCATGGCCTCGCGCATCGCGGTGATGACCGAAGGCCGCATCGCCCAGGTGGGCACGCCGGGCGACGTGTACGAGACGCCGCATTCGCGTTTCGTGGCCGACTTCATCGGCAATGTGAACCTGATGCCCGGCACGCTGGTCGATGACCAGCCCGACTCGGTGGTCATCCAGTGCGCCAACTGCAGCCACTTCGTGGGCCACGGCATCACCGGCACCGAAGGCATGGCCGTGACGGTGGCGCTGCGGCCCGAGAAGATCAAGGTCACGCGCGAAGAGCCCGTGGGCCCGAACGACCCGCACAACAAGCTGCGCGGCACCGTCAAGGAGATGGCCTACTTCGGCAGCTTCACCGTCTACCGGCTGGAGCTGGCCGACGGCAGCATGTTCAAGGCCAGCCAGATGAACGCCGAGCGGCATGCGGAAGACCCGCTGACCTGGGGCGACACCGCCTGGGCCAGCTGGTCGCCCTCGTCGCAGGTGGTGTTGACGCAATAGGAGTGCGCGCATGAGCACCGAACTCCCCCTGCACTGGTGGCAGCGTCTGGGGCTGCGGGGCCGCACCGCGGTCATCGGCGTGCCCACGCTGTGGCTGCTGGCGTTTTTCCTGCTGCCCTTCTTGATCGTGCTGAAGATCAGCGTCTCCGAGATGGAGAACGTGACCTTCAAGGACCTGGTCACCTATGCCGACGGCGTGCTGCAGCTCAGCCTGCGGCTGGGCAGCTATGCCTTCATCGCGCAGGACGACCTGTACTTCCTGACCTACCTGCGCAGCCTCAAGTACGCGGCCATCACCACGCTGCTGTGCCTGGGCATCGGCTACCCGTTCGCCTACTTCATGGCGCGGGCCAAGAGCACGGTGCAGCCGGCGCTGGTGATGCTGGTGATGCTGCCCTTCTGGACCAGCTTCCTGCTGCGCGTGTATGCCTGGAAGGGCCTGCTGGGTGACGGCGGGCTGATCGCCAACTTCATCATCGGCATCGGGCTCGACCAGCTGCTGGCCAGCAGCGGGCTGATTGCCACGCCGGGCAAGCTGATGAACACGCCGTTCTCGCTGGTGCTGGGCATGACCTACACCTACCTGCCCTTCATGATCCTGCCGCTGTACGCCAACCTCTCGAAGATGGACCTGCGGCTGCTGGAGGCGGCGGCCGACCTGGGCTCCACGCCCTGGACGGCCTTCTGGAAGGTGACGGTGCCGCTGTCCAAGGCCGGCATCATCGCCGGCTCGATGCTGGTGTTCATTCCCTGCGTCGGCGAGTTCGTGATCCCCGAGCTGCTGGGCGGCCCCGAGACGCTGATGATAGGCCGTGTGCTGTGGGACGAGTTCTTCAGCAACAACGACTGGCCGATGGCCTCGGCCGTGGCGGTGGTGATGATCCTGCTCATCATCGTGCCGCTGGCCCTCTTCAACCGCTACCAGGCCGAAGCGCAGGAGGGCGCGAAATGAGCCGCACCGCACTGGGGCCCCGCGTGGCGCGGCACTTCGGCAAGGGCTGGCTGGCCGCCGGCTTCGTGTTCCTGTACATGCCCATCGTGGCGCTGGTGGTGTATTCGTTCAACGATTCGCCGGTGCCCAACCAGTGGGCGGGCTTCACCACGCGCTGGTATGCGGGCCTGCTGAAGGACAGCGAGATGCTGGGCGGCCTGTGGCTCAGCCTCAAGATTGCCTTTTTCACGGCCACCTTCTCGGTGATCCTGGGCACGCTGGCCGCGTTCGCGCTGGTCAAGTACAAGCGCTTTGCCGGCCGCACGCTGTTCTCGGGCATGGTCAGCGCGCCGCTGGTGATGCCGGAAGTCATCGTCGGCCTGTCGCTGCTGCTGTTCCTGGTGTCGGTGCAGCACGCCACCGAGCGCCTGTTCGGCGTCGGCTGGCCCGACCGCGGTGCCCTCACCATCTGGCTGGGCCACCTGCTGCTGGGCATGGCCTACGCCACGGTGGTGGTGCAGTCGCGGCTGCAAGACCTCAACCCGCAGCTGGAAGAAGCGGCGATGGACCTGGGCGCGCGGCCTTCGCAGGTGTTCCGCCTGGTCACGCTGCCGATGATCACGCAGGCGCTGATGTCGGCCTGGCTGCTCACCTTCACCATCTCGCTGGACGACGTGGTGCTGTCGGCCTTCCTGTCCGGGCCCGGCTCCACCACCATGCCGCTGGTGATCTTCTCGCGCGCCCGCCTGGGCGTGAACCCCAGCGTCAACGCGATGGCCACGGTCATCATCACCGTGGTGGCCATCGGCGTGCTGATCGCCAGCTACCTGATCGCCCGCGCCGAGCGCGAGCGCACCAAGGCCCTGAACCAGGCGCGCAGCGAGGGAGGCTGAGCGCCCGCCCGGGCCCGCCGCCCACAAGAATCAAGTCGGTAGGAGAGAACCATGAAGATGCACCGTTCCCTGACCTTGCTGGCCACCGCGGTGGCACTGGCGTATCCGGCACTGGCCGGCGCCCAGACCACCAACGAGCAGCTGCTGCAGGAGTTGCGCGAGCTGAAGTCCCGCGTCGGCGAGCTGGAAAAGAAGCTCAAGGACACCGAAGCCAAGCTGCCGCCCGCCGGCGCGAGCTGGGGCATGACACCCGACCAGGCGGCCGAGCTGAACCGGCTGACGGTCAAGGCCGATGCCGCCGAGGACAACACCGAGCGCCTGGGCTTCAAGGACCTGAAGATCAGCGGCTACATCGAGCCCACCTACATCTGGAACAAGCTGCAGAACCGCTCGGGCTTCCAGTTCCTGAACCAGCAGTCGGACGGCTACTTCTACGACACCTCGTACTTCGGCGCGGCGGTGCTCGACCTCACCAAGGAGATGGAAGGCGGCACGATCTGGAAGCTGACGCTGTCGCCCAACCGCGGCGTGGGCGCGCTGATCGACGGCAAGAGCATCATCCAGGAAGCCAGCGTGTCGGTGCCCATGGGCGGCCTGCAGACGCGGCTGATCGCCGGGCAGATCCCCGACTGGTCGGGCTATGAATATCAGCAGCCCACGCTCAACCCGTTCACCACCCACAACCTGCTGTACGACTTCACCCTGCCCGCCGGCTACACCGGCGTCGGGCTGACGCAGCAATGGGACAAGTGGCTGTTCAAGGGCATGGTGGCCAACGTCAACGCACCCATCCGCGTGTCGGGCGAGAAGTCGCCGGTCATCGTCTACCGCGGCGACTATGCCAAGGGCGAGTTCAGCGGCTTCGGCTTTGCCGGCCTGCACGGCAAGTCGCCCAACGCCAACACCGGCAGCAGCACCACTGCGCACCTGTTCGAGGTGGACGGCTTCTTCACCCGCGGCGAGTGGACCTTCCAGGGCCAGGCCAGCGTGGGCAAGCAAAAGGATGCCGCCATCACGCCCGATGCAGACGGCAACTGGCGCGACGCCAGCTGGTGGGGCGTCTCGGGCCTGATGGGCTACATGGTCACGCCGCGGCTGCAGGCCCTGGTGCGCGCCGACTACATCAACAACAAGAAGAACGGCGGCGGGCTGTACACCTACAACGGCTTCTACAACCCCGAAGAAGGCAAGTTCAACGACAGCCGCAACGGCATCGGCCCCGGCCTGGATGCCGACCCGAACCGCGGCGCCAACCGCTACGCGCTGACCTTTGGCATGAAGTACGCCATCAACCCGCAGACCGCGGTGAAGGTGGAGTACCGCCTGGACGGCGCCGACCGCGCGGTGTTCGAGGATGTGAAGACCGGCGACTTCAAGCGTCGCAACCACCTGCTGGGCACTTCGCTGGTGGTGGCGTTCTGACGCACGAGGAGCACGCATGAGCCAGCCTGCCGCTGCCATCGACTGGCATGCCCGTGCGGCCGCGGTCCGTTTCGACGGCCGCGCCGTGATCGCCGGTGAGCGCCGCGAGGCCCTCGGCGGCGAGAGCTTCCCCAAGCATTCGCCGATCGACGGCCGGCTGCTGGGCCCGGTGGTGCGCGGCCAGGCGGCCGACATCGACGCCGCGGTGCACAGCGCTCGCGCCGCCTTTGCCGACGGGCGCTGGGCCCACCAGCCACCGGCGGCGCGCAAGAAGGTGCTGCAGCGCTTGGCCGAGCTGATACTGGCCGCCAGGGAAGAGCTGGCGCTGCTGGAATCGCTGGACATGGGCAAGCCCGTGGCCCATGCGCTGGCGGTAGATGTGCCGGCCACGGCCCGGGCCATCGCCTGGTATGCCGAGGCCATCGACAAGGTGTACGACGAGATCGCGCCCACCGGTCCGCAGGCCCTGGCGCTGATCACCCGCGAGCCCATGGGCGTGGTGGGCGTGGTGGTGCCCTGGAACTACCCGATGATCATGGCCGCCTGGAAGCTGGGACCGGCCCTGGCCACCGGCAACTCGGTGGTGCTCAAGCCCAGCGAGAAGTCGCCCTACACCGCGCTGCGCCTGGCCGAACTGGCGCTGGAAGCCGGCCTGCCGCCCGGTGTGTTCAACGTGGTGCCGGGCTACGGCCATGAAGCCGGCGAGGCGCTGGCGCTGCACATGGACGTGGATGCGCTGGGCTTCACCGGCAGCACCCGCG
>NZ_CAXFDV010000103.1:0-5578 GCF_964001545.1 uncultured Aquincola sp. | reverse complement strand
TCGGTCGGTGCCACCGAGCGGGCGCCGGCTTACTACGAGCTGTACGCCAACGGCGTGCACGTGGCCACCGCCGCCTATGAGCGCGGCGACACCACGCTGGGTGTGGAACGCAGCCGCCACCTGGAACTCGGCACCGAGTGGAAGCAGGACGAGCACCGCTTCAAGGCCAGCGTGTTCCAGACGCGCTTTTCGCGCTACATCGGCCTGGACGCCACCGGCAACGTGATCGACGACGTGCCCGAATACGCCTTCACCGCGGCCCGCGCACGCCTGCGCGGCCTGGAGCTGGAAGGCCACACCCGGCTGCTGAACCGCCCGTGGACGCTGGATGCCGACGCGGCCGTCGACATGGTGCGCGGCGACAACCTGACCACCGGCGAGCCATTGGCCCGGCTGGCGCCGGTGCGAGTGCGCGCCGGCCTGACCACCGCCAGCGGCCCCTGGCAGCTCGGCGCCACGGTGGTGCACGCCGCGCGGCAGGACCGGGTGCCGGCCGCCGACGTGGCCACGCCTTCTTCCACGGTGCTGAACCTGTTCGCCACCTGGAAGATGCCGCTGCAGCAGGCCGATGCGCTGTGGTTCGTGCGGCTGGACAACGTGACCAACGAGCTGGCCTACAACGCTGCGGCCATCCGCACGGTGCGTGACCTGTCGCCGCTGGGGGCCCGGGCGCTGACGGCGGGCGTGCGTGTCGCGTTCTGACTGAACGAGGGCGGCGCGCTGGTGCCCGTCAGGGCGCCAGCCGCTCGCGCACCCACTGGCCGGCTTCGTCCAGCCGGTAGCGCAGGCGGTCGTGCAAGCGGCTCTTGCGGCCTTGCCAGAACTCCCAGCGGTCGGGCACCAGCCGGTAACCGCCCCAGTGCGGCGGGCGCGGCGGGTTCAGCGCGTAACGTGCGCCGAACTTGGCGGCATTGGCCACCAAGGTGGCGCGCGAGCCGATCACCTGGCTTTGTGGCGAACCCCAGGCCCCGATGCGCGAATCGAGCGGGCGGGAGTTGAAGTAGGCGTCCGACTCGGCGTCGTCCACCTTCTGCACCCGGCCCTCGATGCGCACCACGCGCTCCAGCTCCACCCAGTGGAACTGCAGCGCGGCAAAGGGGTGGTCGGCCAGCTCGCGGCCCTTGCGGCTCTCGTAGTTGGTGTACCAGACCAGGCCACGTGCGTCGCAGCCCTTGAGCAGCACCACCCGGGTGGAAGGCCGGCCGCCTTCGCCCACGGTGGCCAGCGTCATCGCCGAGGCTTCGGGCACCTGCGCGCTCAGCGCCTGCTGCAGCCAGGCTTCGAATTGCTTCAGCGGGTCGGCGTCGGACGCGTTTTCGTCCAGCTCGGCCCGTTCATAACTCTTGCGGAGGTCCGCCAGTGAAATGTCCATCGCGCCAGCATAGCGCCGACAGCAGATGCCATGCCCGGCCCACCCGGCATTTGCGCTTACGGGGTGGGCCCTACGTAGCAGCCCCACTACCTGTCGGCGCGCAGGGGTCCCATCCTTGCTATACCGCGCTGCAGCAATTTCGCGCCGCGGACGAGGAAGGGAGGGTTGCACCATGAGGTCGCAACCGACAGTGATCGTATTGGCCGCGGGGCGGGGCAGCCGTTTCCAGGGGCCGCAGCACAAGCTGGCGCAACCGTTCGAGGGCGGTGCTCCGGTGCTGGTGTGCACGCTGCGCCGCGTGGTGGCTTCGCAGATGAGCGTGGTGGTGGTCACCACCGCAGCGCTGGAGCCGCTGGCCCGCTCGGTGGTGGCCAGCCGCGACGTGGTGGTGCTGCCGCCGGCCGACAGCCAGCCCGGCCTGGGCATGGGCAGCTCCATCGCGGCGGGTGTGGAGGCGCGGCCGCATGCGCCGGGCTGGTTGATGATGCCCGGCGACATGCCGTTGGTGCGCCCCTCCACGCTCACCGCGGTGGCCTCGGCGCTGCAGACGCACCCGGTGGCTTATGCGCAGCACGCCGGCCGGCGCGGCCATCCGGTGGGCTTTTCGGCCGAGCTGTTCACCGACCTGGTGATGCTGCAGGGCGACGAAGGCGCGCGGCGCCTGGTGGCGCGTTACCCGTCGCAGGCAGTGGACGTGGATGATGCCGGCGCGCTGATCGACCTGGACACGGTTGAAGACTTCGCGGCGGCCCAGCGGCACCAGCAGCAGCATGCGGTGGTGGGCAAGTGATCAGGCCAGGTCGTGCCGGCGCGCCAGGGCCATCAGCCGGCGCAGCTCCTGGTCGGTCATGCCGCGCTCTTCCAGGCAGCGGGCGGTTTCGCACAGGTATTCCAGCGTGGTGCCGAAGCGGCCGCGCGCCCGGCGCAGGATCTGCACCATCTCGTCGTCGCTCAGGCGACCGGTGTAGCTGGGGCTGCGCCGGCTGAGGGTGAAGGTGAGGGCGGTGACGCGGCCGCGCGGCGTCAGGCAGGGCAGCCAGCGCGGGTCGTACACGCCGTTGATCATCTCGCGCGCCCACAGGCGTTCCAGCTCGGCGTCGGCCCGCTCGCGCGCCACCCGGTACACCATGCCGCGGCAGGAGCCGCCGGGCATCAGCGCGAACACCAGGCCCGGGTTGTCGGGCGTGCCGCGGTTGATGTTGGAGCGCATGCGCAGCGCACGGTGCCAGCCGCGCACCATGCCGGGCCGGTGTTCGTCGGCGTGGAATTCGGGGCGCCAGATCAGCGAGGCGTAGCCGAACACCCAGAGGTCTTCGGTCGGGGTCCACCGGCGGCGCACCTCCTGCAACATCGCTTTGGGATCGCGGCTTGCCGAAGGCCGGCACCGCGGCAACTCGGCCGGTGCGCCGGCCTCTGCATCGCTGCCGGACGCGGGCAAGGGCTGGGCGTGGCGAGGGTCGTCCATCACAGGGCGAGATGATGACAGAGCCGATACATGGTCAAACGAAGTTGATTTGACGATGTAACCTTGTTTCGTAAGAATCGAGTATCGAGTTACAGGGGCGCCGCCATGAAACCAGCCATTGCCAGCATCACGGACCGCATCCGGGAGCGCAGCCACGCCACCCGCTCGGCGTACCTGTCGCGGGTCGACAAGCTCATCAACCGCCCCCGCGGCAGTGATCGCATGGGTTGTGCCAACGTGGCGCACGCTTTTGCAGCGCTGCCCGCCAACGACAAGCTGCGCGTGGTGGCCGAGCGGGCGCCCAACATCGGCGTGGTCACGGCCTACAACGACATGCTGTCGGCCCACCAGCCGTACGAAGGCTTTCCGGCCATCCTGCGCGACGAGGCGCACCGCCAGGGGGCCACGCTGCAGGTGGCCGGCGGCGTGCCCGCCATGTGCGACGGCGTCACCCAGGGCCTGCCCGGCATGGAGATGAGCCTGTTCTCGCGCGACACCATCGCGATGAGCACCGCCATCGCGCTCAGCCACGACGTGTTCGACGGCGCGCTGCTGCTGGGCGTGTGCGACAAGATCGTGCCCGGCCTGCTGATCGGCGCGCTGCACTTCGGGCACCTGCCCTGTGTGTTCGTGCCAGCCGGCCCGATGAGCACGGGCCTGTCGAACAATGAGAAGTCGAAGGTGCGTGAGAAGTTCGCGCAGGGCCAGGTGGGCCGCGACGAGCTGCTGGCTGCCGAATCGGCCGCCTACCACGGCCCGGGCACCTGCACCTTCTACGGCACCGCCAACAGCAACCAGATGCTGCTGGAATCGATGGGCCTTCACGTGCCCGGCTCGGCCTTCGTGCACCCCCATGCCACGCTGCGCGAGGCGCTCACGCGGGAAGCGCTGCGCCGCGTGCTGGCCATCGGCAAGGGCGCCCATTTCCAGCCCATCGGCAAGCTGGTCGATGAGCGCACCATCGTCAACGCGATGGTGGCGTTGCTGGCCACCGGCGGCTCCACCAACCACCTGATCCACTGGGTGGCCGTGGCCCGCGCGGCCGGCATCCTGATCGACTGGACCGACTTCTCCGACCTGTCGGCCAATGTGCCGCTGCTGTCGCGCGTGTACCCCAACGGCTCGGCCGACGTGAACCAGTTCCAGGCCGCGGGCGGCCCCAGCTTCGTGCTGCGCGAACTGCTGGCCGCCGGCTGCCTGCACCCCGACGTGGCCACCATCGCCAGCGGCGGCATGGCCGCCTACGGCGACGTGCCCGCGCTGGACGGTGAGCGCCTGGTGTGGCAGCGCCTGCCTGCTCAAAGCCGGGATGAATCGGTGGTGCGCCTGGCCTCGGCCCCCTTCAGCGAGACGGGCGGCCTGAAGCTGCTGACCGGCAAGCTGGGCCGCGCGGTGATCAAGGTCTCGGCCGTGCCGGAAGACCGCCATGTGGTGGAAGCGCCCGCCCGCGTGTTCGAAAGCCAGGAAGCGCTGCAAGTGGCCTTCAAGGCCGGCGAGCTGGAACGCGACTTCGTGGCCGTGGTGCGCTTCCAGGGGCCGAACGCCAACGGCATGCCCGAGCTGCACAAGCTCACGCCGCCGCTGGGCGTGCTGCAAGGCAAGGGCTTCAAGGTGGCGCTGGTGACCGATGGCCGCATGAGCGGTGCCTCGGGCAAGGTGCCGGCGGCCATCCACGTCAGCCCCGAGGCGCTGGCCGGCGGCCCGCTGGCCAAGGTGGTGGACGGCGACATCATCCGCCTGGATGCGGTGCATGGTGTGCTGGACGTGCTGGTGGACGACGCCACCTGGGCCGCCCGCCCGGTGGCCACCATCCGCCCCGAGGCGGCTAAAGACAACGCGCATGGCCTGGGTCGCGAGCTGTTCGCGGGCATGCGCAAGAACGCGGTCAGCGCCGAAGAGGGCGCCTGCACCTGGCTTTGACAAGGACCTTCATGAACAACACCCTCGACCTCGTTTCTTATGGCCCGGTGATTCCGGTCATCGTGCTGCAGCGCGTGGAAGACGCCGTGCCGCTGGCCGAAGCCCTGGTGGCCGGCGGCGTGCGCGTGCTGGAAGTCACCATGCGCACGCCGGTGGCGCTGCAATGCATCGAAGCTATCGCCAAGGCGGTGCCCGATGCCATCGTCGGCGCCGGCACCATCCGCTGGGCCGCCGATGCGCAGGCGGCCAAGAACGCCGGCTCGGTGTTCGGCGTGAGCCCCGGCTACACCAGCGAAGTGGGTCGCGCCTGCCAGGCCGCCGGCCTGCCGCTGCTGCCCGGCGTGGCCACCGCCAGCGAGGTGATGGCGGCGCAGGCCGATGGCCTGCAGTTCCTCAAGTTCTTCCCGGCCATGCAGGCCGGCGGCATCCCGATGCTGAAGGCGCTGGCCGGCCCGTTCCCCGATGTGGTGTTCTGCCCCACGGGCGGCATCAGCCTGCAGACGGCGCCCGATTTCCTGGCGCTGCCCAACGTGAAGGTGTGCGGCGGCTCGTGGCTGACGCCGGCCGACGCAGTGGAAGCCGGCGACTGGGGCCGCATCACGCAGCTGGCGAAGGGTGCGACAGCCTTGAGGGGCTGAGATCTCGCTCCGGCACCCTCAAGTCAACTTCAGACCCCGCCCTGGATCAGCTCGATCTTGTAGCCGTCCGGGTCGGTGACGAAAGCGATGACGGTGCTGCCGCCCTTGACCGGGCCGGCTTCACGCGTGACGGCGCCGCCGAAGGCGGCGGCCTTTTCGCGCACCGCGTCGCACATCGCATAG
>NZ_CAXFDV010000102.1:0-2728 GCF_964001545.1 uncultured Aquincola sp. | reverse complement strand
TACCTGGCGCTGTGCACCGCCTCGCATCCGGTGCTGGACGGGCTGGTCGACAGCGGCTTTTGCAACGCCTGGCTGTGGCCGCTGGACGGCACCCGGCACTGCCTGGCCTGGCGCCCGGTGCCGCTGGAAGGTGTGCCGCAGTTCGGGCTGCAGCGGCTGCAGCAGGAACTGCAGTGGATCGGCCTGCCCTTGTTGCTGCTGGCCGGCGTTGGGGTGACGGTGCGCCGGGTGCTCAACGGCCGCGCAGGAACAGCCCGTCCAGCTCGCGCATGCCCAGCTGGCGCCAGGTCGGGCGACCGTGGTTGCACTGGTCGGCGCGCTCGGTGCGTTCCATGTCGCGCAGCAGCGCGTTCATCTCGTCGAGCGTGAGCTGCCGGTTGGCGCGTACCGCGCCATGGCAGGCCATGGTGGCCAGGATCTCGTCGCGGGCGCGCTGCAGCACCTGCTGCGCGCCCAGGTCGCCCAGCTCGGCCAGCTCCGCCAGCACCGAGCGGGCCAGCGCCACCGCGTCGCCGCCGGCCAGGGCGGCCGGGCGCGCCCGCACCGCCAGCACCCCCGGCGACAGCGGGCTCACGTCCAGCCCCAGCGCCAGCAGCGTGTCGCGCTGGCCCTCGGCCACCGCGATCTCGGTGGGCGAGGCAGGAAAGCTCGCCGGGATCAGCAGCGGCTGCGATTCGATGGCCGCGGCGCCGATGCTGGCCTTCAACCGCTCATAGACGATGCGTTCGTGCGCCGCATGCATGTCGACGATCACCAGGCCGTGCCGATTCTCGGCCAGCACATAGACGCCGCCGATCTGCGCGATGGCGCGGCCCAGCGGCCATTCGTCGGCCGGGGGCAGCGGGGTGGCCGCGGGTGCGGTGGCCGTGGTGCCGGGCACGCGCCACGGGCCGGGTGCCTCTTGCGCATACAGCGCAGCGGCGGTCTGCAGCGCCAGCGCACCCTGGGCCGGACCATCGCTGCGAGGCATGCGCATGAAACCGTTGGCCGCGGTGGCCGAAGGCAGCCAGGGCGGCACCGGCGTCGGTCGCAGCGCATCCGGCGGCGTGGGCGGCCAGCCCGGGCCTTCGGGTTCGCGGGCGCCATCGGGCGGCAGGCCAGACGCGTCGCCCACGGCGGCAGCCCCCGTCAAGCCTTCGCCCGCCCGCGAAACCGCCAGTGCGCCCTCTACCGCCCGATGCACCGCCTGGTGCACGGCGCGGCCGTCGCGAAAGCGCACCTCGATCTTGGTCGGGTGCACGTTCACGTCCACCAGCTCGGGCACGATGGTGGCAAACAGCACATAGGCCGGCTGCCGGTGGCCGTGCAGCACGTCTTCGTAGGCGGCGCGCACGCCGTGGGCGATCAGCCGGTCGCGCACATAGCGGCCATTGACGAAGACGTACTGCTGGTCGGCCCGCGCGCGCGACAGCTCGGGCAGTGCGGTGCGGCCCTGGATGGTCAGCGGCCCGGCGGCATGTTCCACCGCGCGGCTGCCTTCCAGAAATTCTTCGCCCAGCACGTCGCGGATGCGCTGGTCCAGCCGCGCCGGGCGCCACTGGGCCACCAGCTTGCCTTCGTGCCACACCGCAAAGCCTACGTCAGGGCGTGCCAGCGCATGGCGGCGCACCGCTTCCAGCGCATGGGCCAGCTCGGTGCTGTCGCTCTTCAGGAACTTGCGGCGGGCTGGCGTGTTGAAGAACAGCTCACGCACTTCCACGCTGGTGCCCACGGCGCGGGCGGCCGGGCCCAGCTCGCCGGAGCGGGCATCCAGCCGCAGCGCATGCGGCGCGCTGGCCGTGCGGCTGAGCAGCGACACATCGGCCACCGAGGCGATGGCGGCCAGCGCCTCGCCCCGAAAGCCCATGGTGCTGACCGCTTCCAGGTCGTCCAGCGAGCCGATCTTGCTGGTGGCATGGCGGCGCAGTGCCAGCGGCAGCTCGGCCGACTCGATGCCGATGCCGTCGTCTTCCACCACGATGCTGCGCACGCCGCCGGCCATCAGCTTGACGTTGATCTGGCTCGCGCCGGCATCCAGCGCGTTGTCCACCAGCTCGCGCACCACGGAAGCCGGGCGCTCCACCACCTCGCCGGCGGCGATCTGGCTCACCAGCTCGTCGGGCAGCTCGCGGATCGGGCGGCGGGGCAGGGCGGCTGCAGGTACGGCTGAAGCGACAGTCATTCGGTCATTCTAGAAACTTGCTGCACCGCGATAATCCGCCGCCATGGAACTCTTCGCCGCCCTCATCGACTTCATCCTGCACGTGGACGTGCACCTGGCGCAGTTCGTGGTGGACCACGGCACCTGGGTGTATGCGCTGCTGTTCGCCATCATCTTCGTCGAGACCGGCGTGGTCGTGATGCCGCTGCTGCCCGGTGATTCGCTGCTGTTCGTGGTGGGCGCGCTGTGCGGCGCCGGGTTGATGAGCCTGCCGCTGTCCATGGGGCTGCTGGTGGTGGCGGCCATCCTGGGCGACCAGATGAACTACAGCATCGGCCGCGCGCTGGGGCCCAGGGTGTGGGGCTGGGAAAACAGCCGCTGGTTCAACAAGCGGGCCTTCGAGCAGGCCCATGCGTTCTACGAGAAGCACGGCGGCATCACCATCATCATCGCCCGCTTCATGCCCTTCATCCGCACCTTCGCGCCCTTCGTGGCCGGCGTGGCGGCCATGAGCCGCGGCAAGTTCAGCGCCTACAACGTGGTGGGTGCGCTGCTGTGGGTGGTGGGCATCACGATGGCCGGCTACCT
>NZ_CAXFDV010000101.1:0-1520 GCF_964001545.1 uncultured Aquincola sp. | reverse complement strand
TCCAGCACAAACGCCTGCCGCCGCCAGCTGTCGCCGGCCAGCGAGCCGTTGAAGACCTTGGCCAGCGGGTGTTCGGCGTTGGTCACCTCAGGCTGCCAGATGCCGCTGGTGGGGCAGGCCTGGCCATCGACGCAGCGCTGGTCGGTGGCTTGCGCGATGGCCTGCACCAGACCGCCGCGGGCCAGGTGATCCAACAGCAACTGCATGGGCTGCGCCATGCCTCGGTAGCGCCAATACACCAGGGCATGGTCGCCCTCCTGTTCAAACCACCGGTCCGTGCGCGTGTCATAGGCGCCCTGCGCCAGGCTCAACAGTTCGCCCATGCGGTAGAGCAAAGGCGGTACGCGGGCCAGGGCGTGCATGCGCAAGGTCTCGGTGTCGCCCACCGGGATGCGGCCGGGGTCATCGCCGGGCGGGTGCGTGGTCCACAAGTGAATCGGCTGGTAGTAGCCATGGAAGGCCGCGGTGCTCAGGCCGGTGCGCACGCCGGGCGCGCTGAGGATGCCGCGGTAGCCCACGATGGGTTGTGCGGCCCAGTCGCGCAGCTTGTCGGGCATGAAGAGGCTGTGGCCGGGCGGGATGCGGGCCCGGCCGGGCTCGCTGGCCGCGGGCTGCGGGCTGCGGGGGCAGCTGGGGCGTGACCCCCACGCCTTGTGCAGCGCGGATCAGGCCATCGACATCGTTCATGTCCCACGGTGGCAGCTTGGCCGGAGGAAGGGGCAGCACGCGGTCGAGGTTGGGGAAGCGAAGGTCGGGGTTGTCGTAGAGGGCGTCGCCCAGGGCGCTGTAGCGTTCGGCGCGGGGTCTGTCGATGAAGGCGGAGCCGACGAGCGCCCGGCCTTCGTCAAAAGCTATGGACAAGTACTTCGCTGCCAATTCGCTGCCGTACTTGACGCCGTCATGCAGTACCTGCAGAGCGTAGGCGTACTGCTCAGCGGGGGTTTTGAAGCGGGGAAGGCGACGGGAGGAGTTGGCGTCCAAGTTCAGATGTTGTCCCAAGAGGAAACTTGCTTCCGCATAGCCTTGGGCATGCGCACACTCCAGCAGCGTGTGCTGCAGCGCCGGGTTCGCCCACTGCGCCAGGGTAGGCCTTTCCTGGTCGCGGTGACCAAAGGTCAGCGACTTGGCGATCCGCGTCTGCGCCAGCGGGCTGCCGAGGTCTGCGGCCAATTCCCAGAAGGCCCAGGCCCGGTCCACGCTGGGGTTGACGCCATCACCGAGTTCATGCAGCTCACCCATCCAGTAAAACGCATCGGCCAAGCCCAGGCGCATCAACCGCTCCAGGCCAGAGACGATGACTTCGGGGCGCTGCGGCTCCACCCGGAAGCGGCCCTTCTCGCTGTTCTCGCCCGCACCGCTGCGGGCGGTGTGCAGCCACATCAGCGCCGCCTTCCAGTGGCCCTGGTCAGCCGCCTGCTGCCACAACTGCATCGCCCGTGGCCAATTGCGCTCGTTGGGCCACAGCGCGGGGCTGGTGAGCTGCATGGCTTCTTCATGCAGCGCCTGCGCGGCAGGCGTGG
>NZ_CAXFDV010000100.1:0-2742 GCF_964001545.1 uncultured Aquincola sp. | reverse complement strand
CGGTGGCGCACGAAGTCGATCACCAGGCCGACCACGGTGCTGAACATGTTGGCCCGCTCGGTGTGCGGCGTGCGGGCATCGATCACCGCGCGGTTGGTGTCGAACACCAGGTCGGTGAGTTGGCGCGCGCCGGTGGTGGGGCGCGCCGCAAAACCCTGCAGCATGCGCTCGACCACCAGCCGCGCGGCCACGCCGCCGCCGCCATGGCCGCCGGCACCATCGGCCAGCACGCAACACAACTCATCCACCGAGTGCCAGTGGCCGCAGGCATCTTCGTTGGCCTTGCGGCCTCCCATCTCCGAGAGGATGGCAACTTCAAGCGCAAGCATCTTGGGCGGTCCTGTGCGGGCGAGCGTCACTCGCCCCGTTGAAGCTGGTCGATGTGGGCCTCATAGGCCTTGCGGAACGCCTTGCCGAACAGCTCCTGGAAGTCGTCCGCCGCCTCGGCCGACAGCTGCGTGTACAGCTGCTGGAACTGTTCCCACAGCTGCGCCTTGCGGTTGCCGGCCAGCAGGCCCGCCAGCCCGCTGCGCTTGCTGATGCGCGCTTCCAGCACCGCGGGGTCGAAGCGCTGCAGCACGCCGTCCAGCGCGGCCCGCATGCCGGCCATCACGCCCAGCTGATGCGCCCGCAGGTCGTCGAAGGCATCGCGCATCGCGTCGGTGGGGCCCATGAAGCCCGGCGTGGGCGCGCCCAGCAGGTGCTTGAGCGCGACGTCCACGTTGGGCGAGAACTTCAGCGGGTTGTTCTCGCGCGCGGCCATCATCGTCACGTCGGCCCGCATCTCGCGCTTGAGCGCCGCGCGCGCCACCAGCAGCTCCACCGCACCGCGGGTGGCTTCACGCAGCAGCGCACCCAGCCGGCGCAGCTGCTCGGCGTCCAGGCCGCGCAGCTCGGCCGCGGGCAGGCCCAGGCCTTCAGCCAGCGCAGCCACCAGCGCGTCGGGTGCGGGGCCGGCCTGCGCCGGGGCCGCAGCGGCGGGCAGGGTCGCAGGCGCGGGCCGGGGGGCCGAAGGCGGGCGGATCCAGGTCTGCGGATCGGCCGCTTCCTGCACCGGCGCGGTGGCGCTGAGGGCGGGCGCCGGCGGCGCCGGCTCCACCGGCAGGTCGGGCGCCTCCATGCGGCGCACGCCGGGCAGTGTCACCACCTTGGTCTCGCGCGACGGATGGTTCCAGGACAGCACCGCGCCCGGTGGCACACCCGGCGGGGTGGCCGGCGCGGCGGGCGCAGCAGCTGGCGTCGCCTCGCGCAGCGGCTTGGCCATCCACGGCGTGTGCAGGTCCGACACATGGTCGGTGGCGGCGGCCGGCGGTGCATCGGGCTGCAGGCCCAGCGCGCGCAGCGGGTCGGCGTCGGCCGCGGTGTTGGGGCCGGCCACCGGCGCAGCCAGTGGCGAGCCGGCGAAAGGATCGGCAGGGGCCGCGCCGCTGCCGCCCCCCAGGCCGAACAAGGCATCGAGCGAATCGCTGCCCGAAGGCGCCTGCAGCGGCAGGTCGGGGATGTAGGGGTTGGCGGGCGCCGGTGCGGCCGGCGGTGCGCCCCAGCCGGGCGCCGGGGCGGGCGCCGGGGCGAACGGGTCCCAGTCGTCGGGGATGACGGCGCCCGCCGAGGCCGGCGGCGGGCTGGGCGCGGCGAACAGGGGCGGCGCGGCGGGCGCGGGCCAGGGCGCGGGCGCCGGCCCCGGCGTGGGCCCGAACGACTGCGTGAACAGCGGCGGTGGCGGCTTGGGTGCGGCAGCCGGTGGCCGGGCACCGCCGGCCTCGCCGAACAGGTCGGCGAACAAGTCCTTGGCGGTGGTCTGCTGGCCCTGCGTCACGCCGATCAGGTAACCGCCGATCTGCAGCGTGTCGCCATGCTTGAGCGGCGCTTCGCGGCCGTTGCCCAGCGGCGTGCCGTTGACCAGCACCGGGTTGCTGCCCCGGTCCACCAGCGCGAAGTTGCCGTGGCGGAAGACGACCTGCGCATGCACGCGCGAGATCGACCGTTCGGGGTCGGGCAGCACCAGCTGGTTGGTGTCGGCACGGCCGACGGTGCCGCCCAGCTCGTCGAAACTTGCAGCCAGACCGGCCGTTGGTTGACCGTTGAAGCTCTGGACGGTGAGAACGATCATGGGCGACGGCGGCACGACGAAAGGTAAGACCTCGCAAGCATAGCGGTCCCCGGCGCGGGCGTTTCAGCGCATCACGTGGCAATGGCCTTCCACCACACCCACGCGCAGCGGCCAGGCGTGGCGGCTGCCATCGGAGGCCGCTTCGGTGCGCAGGATGGGCTGGCCGGTGGCGTCCACACACTCCAGCAGGCGGCCGCCGGCGCAGGGCCGCAGCTGCACGTCGGGCAGCGCGGGCAGCACCATGCGCAGGGCCTTGGTGGCATGCAGCATCTGGATGCGCGCACGCCAGCGGGCGGCCAGCTCGGTCACCGGCTTCTGGTAGGCCACGGCCAGTTCCTCGAAGCGCAGCCGCGCGCCCTGGATGAAGGGCTCGGGGTCGCCCTTGGCCAGCGCGATGGCCAGCCCCTGCACGAAGCCGGCGACCAGCGGCTGGGCCGCGGCCGGCTCGGCCACCGGTGGCAGGTCGAGCCAGCGCCAGCGCGGGAAGCTGATCGGCAGCTCGGTGCTGCGCTGCGCGGCCAGCGGCGGCTGGTAGATCTCGCCTTCGGGCAGTGCGACCGACAGCTCGGCCAGGGTGCGTGCATTCAGCTCGCTGCCCAGGTGGCCGATGCGCGGCAGCAGCAGCCGCGCCT
>NZ_CAXFDV010000099.1:0-3591 GCF_964001545.1 uncultured Aquincola sp. | reverse complement strand
TTGTCGCTCACGTACCAGAACCCCTGCATGATGCCCAAGACCCAGAACACCCGGCCATGCTCGCGCATGAAGCTGCGGCGCGCGCCGGCCAGTGCACGCGCGTCGCCGGTGGCCAGGCAACGGGCCACCGCTTCGGCGGCCAGCCGGCCGCCCAGCATGGCGTAGTAGATGCCTTCGCCGGAGGCCGGTGCCACCACGCCGGCCGCATCGCCGGCCAGCACCACGTTGCGGCCGTTGTCCCAGCGCGGCAGCGGCTTCATCGGGATGGGCGCACCCTCGCGCCGCAAGGTGGTGGCGCCTTCCAGCTGCACGCTGCGGCGCAGCGCCGCCGTGGCGCCGCGCAGCGAAAAGCCTTTGTCGGCGCTGCCGGTGCCGATGCTCACCGTGCCGCCGTGCGGAAACACCCAGCCGTAGAAGTCGGGCGACAGCCGGCCGTCATAGTGCACCTCGCAGCGGCTGCCCTTGAAGCCGGCGGGCGGCTCGGCCGGCGTCTGCACGATCTCGTGGTACGCAAACACCCAGCGGCCCTTGTCCCAGCCGGCCACCGCCTGCTGCGCCACGGCCGATCGCGCGCCATCGGCGCCGATCACCAGGCGCGTGCGCACCTGCCGCGGCGAGGCTTCTTCGCCCGGGGCGCACCAGTGCACCACCGTCCAGCCATCGTCGGTGGTCTGCAGCTGCAGGAAGCGGCCTGTGCAGCGCACCGCGCCGTGCAGGGCGGCGCGCTCACGCAGCCATTCGTCGAACACCTCGCGGTCGACCATGCCGACGAAGCCGCCTTCGATCGGGATGTCCACCTGGGCGCCGCTGGGCGCCACCATGCGGGCGGCCTGGGCCCGGGCCACCAGCAGGTGGTCGGGGATCTCGAAGTCGCGGATGAGGCGTGGCGGCACCGCGCCGCCACACGGCTTGGTGCGGCCGGCGCGGTCGAGCAGCAGCACGCGATGGCCCGCACGGGCCAGGTCGTCGGCCGCGGTGGCACCGGCGGGGCCGCCGCCGACCACCACCACATCGAACAGCGTGTCCGGGGCCGGGGCCGGATGGGCCTGGGGGGCGTTCATTGCACCACCCGCCACACCGCATGGTCGAGGGCGCCCGGCTGCAGTCGATCGGCACCGCTCAGGCCGCTGCGGCCCGCCAAAGGCCGTCGGCGACCGGAGCCCGGGCGCTGCGGCCGGTTGCCCGGCAGCGGCCGGAAGGCCAGCCAGGCGGCCACCAGGAACAGCAGGGCTTCGGCCCCGAACACGGCGGCATAGGCCATCGCGGGCGAAGGCAGCAGCCGGTGCGCCAGGTCGCTGGCGCCGGTGCCCACCAGGCCACCGAGCGCGAAGGCCACGGCCTGCGCCGCGCCCCACAGGCCAATGCGCACGCCTTCGCGGGCGGGCGGCCCTTCACCGGCCAGCCGCATCATCGAGCCGATGGCCGCCACCGAGAAGGCGCCATTGGCCACGCCCAGCACAAAGACGTTGGCTTCCAGCGGATAACCCGGGCCGCGGGCCGCCGCCAGCACCAGGCCCGCCAGCGCGATGCCCGAGGCCACGCAGCCACCGGCCGTCCAACCCGAGAGCGAACCGAACTGCCGCCCGCGCCAGCGGCTGCCCGCCAGCGCCGCCGCCAGCATGCCCAGCAGCACGCCGCCATGCTGCACACCCGACAGCTGCGTGGAGCGGCCGGGCGTGAAGCCGAACAGGCTGCCCGCGAACGGCTCCAGGATCAGGTCCTGCGCGCTGAAGGCCAGCATCGAGACGAAGATGAAGAGCGTGAAGCGCCGCGCCGGCGGGTCGGCCCAGACCTCGCGCAGCGCCGTGCCGAAGGCGCTGGCACCGTGCTCGGCCGCGGGCGCTGCGGGGGTGTCGGCCACGGCCGGCCCTTCCAGCCGCCAGGTGGCCAGCAGCGTGAGCCCCATCGCGATGGCGGCCACCACGCCGGTGACGGCCATCAGCCGCCCCGGGCTGTAGGGGTCGAGGAAGCGGCCCGCGGTGCCGGCGGTGACGGCAAAGCCGAAGATCATCATCACCCACACGGTGGTGGCCGAAGCGGCCCGCCGCTCGGCCCGCACCCGCTTGGCCAGCAGCACCAGCAGCGTGGTGCCGCAGGCCGCCACGCCCAGGCCGATGAGCACGAAGGCCACGAAGGCCAGGGCCACGCCGGCCGCGCGCTGCGTCTCCATCCAGGCCACGGAAGCCGACGCCAGCAGCGCGCCTGCGGCCAGCACCGCCATGCCGCCGACGATCCAGGGCGTGCGGCGGCCGCCGACGTCGGAGCCCCAGCCCATGCGCGGGCGGCTGAGTTGCACGGCGTAATGCAGCGCCACCAGCACGCCGGGCAGCAGGGCTGGCAGGGCCAGTTCCACCACCATCACGCGGTTGAGGGTGCTGGTCATCAGCACCACCAGCCCGCCCAGGCAGGCCTGCACCAGGCCCAGCCGCAGCACCTGCGTGATGCCGAAGTGTTGGTTGGCTTCCAGCTTCATGCTCACCCCCCGGTGGCTGCGCGCAGCGCGAAGGCGCTGACCAGCATGCCCAGCACATACAGCGGCACGCCGAAGCCGCTGTACCAGAGCGCACGCTCCAGCGGCTGGGCGATGAAGCGCCGCATCATCAAAAGCTGCGCCAGCAGCAGCGCGGCCACGCCGGCCGCATGCAGCGGCTGCTGCCAGCTGAGCAGCAGCGCGATCACCACGAGCTGCGGCGCGGCCATCACGCCGCTGGCCACCTGGGCCGCGCGCCGCACGCCCAGGCGCACCGGCAGGCTGCCGATGCCCATCTGCCGGTCGCCGGTGATGGACTTGAAGTCGTTGAGGGTCATGATGCCGTGGGCGCCTGCGCTGTACAGCAGCGCCAGCGCCAGCGACCGCGTATCAAGGCCGAAGCCTGCGGCCATCACCGCGGTGCCGGTGATCCAGGCCAGGCCCTCGTAGCACAGCGCGCAGGCGCCGTTGCCCCACCAGCCGTTGCGCTTGAGGCGCAGCGGCGGCGCGCTGTAGGCCCAGGCCAGCAGAAGCCCCACCACCGCGGCGGCCAGGCCCACCGGGCCGAGCGTCAGCGCCACCAGCAGCGACAGCAGCGTCCAGCCGATGGCGATGTACAAGCCCCAGTGCCCGGGCAGCCGCCCGCTGGGAATGGGCCGCTGCGGTTCGTTGATCGCATCAACCTCCCGGTCGAACCAATCGTTGACCGCCTGGCTGGTGGCGCACACCAGCGGCCCGGCCAGCAGCACCCCGGCGGCGACCAGCGGCCAGCGACCTTGGGGCGAAGCACCGGAAGCCACCACGCCGCAGCCGAAGGCCCACATCGGCGGAAACCACGTGATGGGCTTCAGCAGCTCGGCCACAGCTGACAGGTCGGGGCGACTCATGCATCTGACTTTCGCCGTGACTGCTGGGTGTGTCAACTGAGATTTACACTTGGGCTGTTTGGTTTGGTTCGGTTTGGTTTGGTTGGGTTGCGCTTGAACACCCTGGGTGGGTTTGGGCTGGTTTGCGCAGGGCCGTGCGGGCGGGCCCGGGGGCTTAGCTTCCGCGGTCCGCGCTGCGCGCGGACTGCCCTGCGCTACTCGGGTGGGCGGCCCGCGGTCCAACTCGCTACGTTC
>NZ_CAXFDV010000098.1:0-6128 GCF_964001545.1 uncultured Aquincola sp. | reverse complement strand
CTGCCGCCCATCGCGCATTTCGTCGAGCATCTGCAAAGCGTGCCCGACCTCAGCATCACGCTGTTCGCGCCCTGGTTCGGCCTTGCCCAGCCCGACTGGCCGCAGCCTCTGGTGGAAGGTGGCTTTCTGCTCTACGACCGGCCCGACAGCGCCGTGCTGGCGCCCGAGCTGCAGGCCTTTCTGGCGGCGGGGCCGGCGCCAGTGGTGTTCACCCCCGGTACCGGGCACCAGCATGCAGCCGCGTATTTCCGGGCGGCGCTGCAGGCCGTGCAGCGGCTCGGGCGGCGGGCCTTGTTCATCACCGGCCACCCTGAACAGCTGCCCGCGGCCTTGCCGCCCACGGTGCTGGCGCTGCCGTATGTAAGCTTTCGGGCGCTGCTGCCGCAGGCGGCGGCGCTGGTGCACCACGGCGGCATCGGCACCACCGCCGAAGCCTTGCGCGCCGGTGTGCCGCAGCTGGTGGTGCCCTTTGCGCACGACCAGTTCGACAACGCACGGCGTGTGCAGGCCTTGGGCGTGGGCGATGCGCTGCCCGCCCGGCGCGCCGGCGCCGCGCGCCTGGCGCAACGGCTGCAGGCCTTGCTGGCGTCGCCCACGCTGCCCGCCCGCTGCGCGGAGGTGGCCGCGCTGGCCGCGGCCGAGCAGCCCCTGCCGCGGCTGTGCGAAGCCATCGAGGCGCTGGCGCAGCGGGCGTGATGCGGGTTCATCCTCGGCAGCCCCGGCTCAAGTGGCGGCAGAAAGCGTCGTAAAAGCCGGTTCGTTGCTGGTTACCGGGTCGCCACCATGCCCCCTTCGCTGTCGTCCGCCTTGCCCCTGTGTTCTTCCACCCGCCTGGGGCGGCGGCAGCTTTGGCGCCGCGCGGCCCGGCCCGCTGGCTGGGCAAGCACCTTGGGCGCCCTGGCGCTGGGCCTGTGCGCCGCGCTGCCGGCCCAGGCTGGCCGCCCGCTGGTCACCGAAGACGCCGGCGTGCTGGACCCGGGTGAGTGTGAGCTGGAGCTGTATGCCGCCCATGAGCGCCTGCGGCCCCAGGTCCGCGCGCGCGGCGCATCGGCGCAAGGCAGCTGCGGCGTGGGCCACGGCGTGCAGGCCGCGCTGGCGCTCGAGCGCCAGCGGGCCAGCGGCACCGAAGACGCGGGCCGCAGCGAAGGTGGCCTGCTGTCCTTCAAGGCCCGGCTGCTGGGCGATGACGACGACGACCCGGCGCTGGCGCTGGTCGGCGGCGTGCATTGGGGCCGCCACGAGCACCAATCCTTCCGGCGCGACAGCCTGGCCCTGGGCCTGGCCGGCACGCTGCCGCTGCCCCAGGGCTTCACCGCCCATGCCAACCTGGGCCACTACCACGACCATGCCGAGCACCAACGCAGCACCGTCTGGGCATTGGCGCTGGAAAAGGCGCTGACCGACACGTTGGACCTGGGGGCCGAGGTGTTCGGCGACGACCGTGGCCGCCCCTGGCGCGGCCTGGGCCTGCGCTGGGCGGCCATGCCCCGGCTGAGCATCGGCAGCTCCTACGCGGTGCAGGCCGGCTCGGGCCGCTCACGGCTGGTCACGCTGGGCTTCACCCTCGGTTTCTGAGCCGGCGCGGCGCCCGCCGAAGGGCGTGGCTGGGCAGCGCATGGGGGCCCGGCGGCTCTCAGGGAAACACCTGAAAGTGCGGCATAGTTAATTCAATACATTAACTATTAGCGGAGCAATGAACCGCGCCACAGGAGACCCCCATGCGTTCGTTCGTCCCTTTTTCCATGCATTTGGTGGCTGCGGCAGGCGCAGCATTGCTCGCCGGCTGTTGGGGCGGTGATGGCGACGCTTCGCTGCCCCAGCTCAAGGCCGCACAAGGCGCCACGCTTCGTTCATGTGCTGAACTGGCCAGCGCCTTCAGCCACCCCAACACCACGCTCACCGCGGCCGAGCCGGTGGCTGCTGGCGCGGCGGTGTGGGCCGGCGCGCCGATCGCGGCGCACTGCCGCATCACCGGCGAGATGTTCCGCCGCACCAGCCCGCAGGACGGCAACAGCTACGCCATCGGCTTCGAGATGCGGCTGCCCACGGCCTGGAACGGCCGCTTCTTCTACCAGGCCAACGGCGGCTCCGACGGCGTGGTGTGGCCGGCCCTGGGTTCGCAACCCGGGCCGCAGCCCAGCGTGGCGCTGCAGCAGGGCTTTGCGGTCATCAGCTCCGATGCCGGCCACTCGGGGCAGGGCAATCTGGCCTTCGGCATCGACTTCCAGGCGCGGCTGGACTATGGCTACCAGGCGGTGGCCAAGCTCACGCCCATGGCCAAGGCGCTGATCGCGGCGGCCTACGGCAAGGAGCCCGACCGCTCGTACATCGGCGGTTGCTCCAACGCGGGCCGGCACACCATGGTGGCCATGACACGCATGCCCGGCGAGTACGACGGCTACCTGGCCGGCGCCCCGGGCTACCGGCTGCCGCTGGCGGCCATCGCCAACATGGACCGCCTGCGGCACGTGGCCCAGGTGGCCACCGACCCGGCCGACCTGAGCAGCGGCTTCACCGGCACCGAACGTGCGCTGCTGTCGGCCGCGGTGGTGGCCCGGTGCGATGCGCTGGACGGTGCCACCGACGGCATGATCCAGGACGTCGAAGCCTGCCGCGCCGCCTTCGACATCCAGCGCGACGTGCCCACCTGCACCGGCGCGCGCGATGGCACCTGCTTCACGCCCGCGCAGAAGGCGGCCTATGCGCCGATGTTCAGCGGCGCGGTCGATGGCAGCGGCCGCAAGTTCTACAACAGCTTCCCGTACGACGCGGGCCACAACGCCGGCGATTCGTCCTTCTGGCGCTTCACCGTGCCGCAGTTCATCGACTCGGGCGCCACCGCCTTGATCTGGGGCGTGCCGCCGGCCGACCCCGCCACCTTCAACGGCCCGGCCTATGCGCTGACGGTGAGCAACGACGCCAAGCTGGCCGCGGTGGCGGCCACCAATGCCACGTACACCGAATCGGGCCTGTCGTTCATGCAGCCGGTGAACCCCACCGACCTGGGCACGCTCAAGCAGCGCGGCGCCAAGGTGATGGTCTATCACGGCGTCAGCGACGCCATCTTCTCGGTGGACGACACCACCGCGTGGTACGAAGGCCTGCGCTCGGCCAACGGCGGCGATGCCTCCAACTTCGCGCGCTTCTACCGCGTGCCGGGCATGTCGCATTGCGGGCAGGGCCCCTCCACCGACCAGTTCGACATGCTGAGCGCGCTGGTGGACTGGGTGGAAAACGGCAAGGCCCCCGACACCGTGCTGGCCCGTGCCCGTGGTGCCGGCGCCCCCGGCGGCGCCAACGCCGACGTGCCCGCCACCTGGGCCGCCGACCGCACCCGCCCGCTGTGCCCCTACCCCAAGGTGGCCCGCCTGAAGGCAGGGGCCACCAACCTGGAGACGGCAGAGTCGTTCAGCTGCCAGTGAGGCGCCGCAGCCGCATCACGATGCGGTTGAGGCCCACCGGCGTTAGACCCAGGTGGCGGGCCAGGTCCTTCTGGGGAATGCGCCGGGCCAGTTCAGGCTCGGCGGCACAAAAGCGCAGGTAGCGGGCTTCCGCCTTGAGGGTGAGCAGCTCACGCTCACGCGCTTCCTTGCGGGCGGCGTACACCATGGTCAGGGCCTGCAGCGCGCGGGACCAGGCCAGGTGCCGGCCGGCCAGGGTCGCCAGCAGGCGGTAGTCCACGCTTTCCAGCACGGCGTCTTCCAGGGCGCTGACCATGAAGCTGGTGCGCCCGCCCGGCGCCAGGGCCGCCAGGCTGGCGAAGAAGCGGCCTTCGCTGGCGAAGGACTTGATCCACTCGGTGCCGTCTTCGCTCAGGTAGCTCAGCTTCAGCACGCCTTGCTGAACGGCATGGACGAAGGGATGTTCCACGTCCTGCAGGAAGACGGCCCCGCCGGCGGCCACGCGGCGCACCGTCACGGCTTCGGCCACGCGCGGCCACTCGGGCAGCGGACCCGCCGCGGCCTGCGTCAGCAGGCTTTCCAACACGGTGCAGTGCGCCATGCCTTGATTAACCCGGGTTGATGCCGAAGCGCGGCGCGCTGCCTAGAGTCGCCGCACGATGAAAAGCCGCGCATTAAAGCAAACACCCCTGGCTGCTTCGGCGCCACCCTGGCCCAGCACCATCGTCACCGGTGCCACCTCCGGCATCGGCAGGGCGCTGGCGCTTCAGCTGGTGGGCGCCGGTGTGCGGGTGGTGGCCATCGGCCGCAACCAGGCGGCCTTGTGCAGCCTGGCGGACCACAGTCCGCTGATCAGTCCGTGCGCCGCCGACCTGAGCCGGATCGACGAACTGCCTGCGCTCATCGCCGGCCTCGTCGCCGAGCACCCCGACCTGGGCTGCCTGATCAACAACGCCGGTGTGCAGCACGCCCTGCGCTGGGACGACGCCGGCAGCCATCTGGCCGCGCTGCGACAGGAAGTGGACGTCAACCTGGTGGCACCGATGGTGCTGACGCAGTGCCTGCTGCCCCACCTGCTGGCCCGGGGGCAGGGGCTGGTCGTCAACGTCAGCTCCGGCCTGGCCTACATGCCCAAGCGCACAGCAGCCACCTACAGCGCCACCAAGGCGGGTCTTCGCCTGTTCACCCACGCGATGCGGCTGCAGATGCCCGGCCCGGCGGTGCGGCTGGTCGAGGCCGTGATGCCGCTGGTCGACACGCCGATGACCGCAGGCCGCGGCCGCAGCAAGCTGCCGGCCGCCGAGGCAGCGCGGCAGTTGATCGCCGGGGTGCAGGCTGGCCGGCAGCAGGTGTACGTGGGCCAGGCCCGCTGGCTGCCGGTGCTGCAGCGCTGGGCGCCGGGCCTGCTGGCCCAGGCCATGCAACGAGGCTGACGACAGACGAGGATGCCCATGCGCTATGCCTTCTTCCTGCTGCTGCGTGCCACGCCGGCCTGGCTGCGCCTGTCGCGCAACCAGCGGCGCGCCTTGACCGACCTGCACCTGGCGCCGCTGCTGGTGGGGCCCGAAGCGGTGCGCATGCGCTACTTCGATGCCGAGGCCTTCACCGCCGATGCCAGTGACGTGATGATGATCGAGACCGAAGACCCCCGTCACCACTACTTCTTCATGGAGCGGCTGCGCGACTCGCCGATGTTCACCGTGCCCTACTTCGAGCTGAGGCAGATCGTGCCGGCCATCGAGGAAGGGTACGCGCTGTATGAAGAGGCCAGGCTGGCGCCGCCGACCTGACCACCCGCCGGGCGCGCGCAAGACCTTGTTCCGCAGGCACCACAGTCAAGATTCGCGAGGTGCTGGCAGGTGGCGTGGTGCGGCCTGCCGCTACGCTTTGCACCCATGCGCTTTGAAGGCCACCTCACCCATTGGAACGACGAACGCGGCTTCGGCCGCATTGCGCCCGTGCAGGGCGGCGAGCCGATCTTTGTGCATGTGTCGGCCTGGCCGCGCGGCGTGGGTCGGCCGCGGCTGGGGCAGGCCGTGTCTTTCGAGGTGGAGGTCGGCCCCAAGGGCAAGCGGGCCTGCCGTGTGCAAGTGGCGCAGGCCCGCGCCTCGGCGGCGCGGCCTGCGGGTGGACAGGCCAGCGCCTGGGGCATGGTCGCCTGGCTGCTGATCCTGGCCAGCCTGTTCGGCGGCGCCGTCGCGGCCTTGTTCTGGTCGCCGCCGGCCCGGTGGTGGGGCTGGTACCTCGGCCTGAGCGGCGTCACCTTCCTGGCCTATGCCATCGACAAGTCGGCCGCCCGGCGCAGTGCCTGGCGCACGCGGGAAGACACGCTGCACCTGCTGGCCCTGGCCGGCGGTTGGCCCGGCGCCTGGCTGGCGCAGCGGCTGCTGCACCACAAGAGCACCAAGCCCGCCTTCCGGCGGGTGTTCTGGCTGACCGTGGTGCTCAACGTGGCGGGGCTGGCTGCCGTGCAGTGGGGCCTGCGCCGTTGAATGGCTTTGGCAGGCCAGAGCCGCCCAGTCCAGGCTAGAACTTCACCGCCAACGTCAGCCGCAAACTGCGCGGCTCGGCGGGGTGCACGTGCCGGCCCTCGGCTGCCGCCTCCCCGGGCACCTGCGACTCGTAGTAGTACTGGATGTCGTCCACCTTGCGGTCGAACAGGTTGAAGACGTCCAGCGTCAGCGCCGTGTTGCGCAGCAGCTGGTAGCCCACCCGAAGGTTGGTGGT
>NZ_CAXFDV010000097.1:0-3185 GCF_964001545.1 uncultured Aquincola sp. | reverse complement strand
CGCCGCGGCGTAGTCGACGCGCACCTTGATCTGCGGCGCCAGCACCTGCTTCTCGATCTGCAGGTCGGCGATCCCTGGGATGGTGGCCAGCTTCGCCCGCAGCGCATCGGCCTGGCCGCGCAGCGCATCGAGATCCTCGCCGAAGATCTTGATCGCGATCTGCGAGCGCACACCCGACAGCATGTGGTCGATGCGGTGCGAGATGGGCTGACCGATCTCCAGCGCGGCCGGCAGGTTCACCAGCCGCTTGCGGATGTCGGCCTTGATCTCGTCCATGCTGCGCGTGAGCTCGGCCGTGGGCTTCAGGCCCACGTCGAGTTCGCTGACGTGCACGCCCTCGGCGTGCTCGTCGAGCTCGGCCCGCCCACTGCGCCTTCCGACGTGCGTCACTTCGGGCACCTGCTTGATGAGCACTTCCGCCTGGCGTGCCAGCGCCGAGGTTTCGCTCAACGTCACGCCGGGGTTCAGCCGGAGGCCGATCAGCAGCGTGCCCTCGTTGAAGGGCGGCAGAAAGGTCGTCGGGAAGAACGGCACCGCAGCCGCGGCCACCAGCACGGCCGCGCCCGCCGCCGCCATGGCGGCCTTGGGCCGGTCCAGCACACCCTGCAGGCTGCTGCGGTAGCGCGCCTTGAGCCAGGCCAGCACCTTGGTGTCGCCGTGGTCCAGGTTCTTCATCCGCGGCAGCAGGTAGAAGCTGAGCACGGGCGTCACCGTCACCGACACGATCAGCGAGGCCAGCGTCGAGACGATGAAGGCGATGCCCAGCGGCACGAACAGCTTGCCTTCCAGCCCCGGCAGCGCGAACAGCGGGATGAAGACCAGCACGATGATGACCGTCGCATAGAGGATGGCCGAGCGCACTTCCATCGTGGCGTGCGCGACGATCTCGATCGGATGCAGCCGGCTGTGCGGATGGTTGGCCCGGTCGGACTTCAGACGGCGCAACACGTTCTCGACACCGACCACCGCGTCGTCGACCAGGCCGCCGATCGCGATCGCGAGGCCGCCCAGCGTCATGGTGTTGATCGACAGGCCGAAGTACTTGAAGACCAGCGCGGTGATGAAGATCGAGACCGGTATGGCCGTCAGCGCGATGATGGTCGGCCGCAACGTTCCCAGGAAGAAGAACAGGATCACCGCCACGAAGATCGAGGCGCCGATCAGCTTGCCCTGCAGCGTCGTGATCGAGGCCTCGATGAAGCTGGCCTGGCGGAAGGTCACGCGTGGCGCCTCCATGCCGGCCGGCAGCGAAGCTTTCAACCCGACCAGCGCGTCCTCGATGGACTTGGTGAGCGCGATGGTGTCGGCCGTCGGCTGCTTCTGGATGCCCAGGATGACGGCAGGCTTGCCTTCGAAGCCGGCATCGCCGCGCTTGAGTGCCGCGGCGAAGGTGACCTCGGCGATCTGGCGCAGCAGGATGGGCTGGCCGTTCTTCGCCGACAGCGCCAGGTTCTTCAGGTCATCGAGCCGCGAGGTGCGGCCGAGGTTGCGGATCAGGTACTCGCGGCCGTTGAGTTCCAGGAAGCCGCCCGAGGTGTTGGCCGAGTAGCCCTTGAGCGCCGACTCGAGCTGGTCGTGCGAGATGCCGAGTTCCGACATGCGGGCGGTGTTGGGCTGAACCTGGAACTGCCGCACCTCGCCGCCGATCGGGATGACCTGCGCAACGCCAGGCACCGACAGCAGGCGAGGCCGCAGCACCCAGTCGGCGTACTCGCGCACGGCCATCGGGCTGATCTTGCTCGGATCGACCGGAATGGCGATCTGCATGATCTCGCCCATGATCGAGCTGATCGGACCCATGCGCGGCACCACGCCCTCGGCGATCCCTTCCTCCATCGAGGACAGCCGCTCCGACACCAGCTGCCGGGCGCGGAAGATGTCGGTGCTCCAGTCGAAGGTGACGTAGAGGAAGGACAGGCCGGCCGACGACGTGGAGCGCACCGACTCCACGCCGGGCAGGCCGTTCATGGTCGTTTCCAGCGGAAAGGTGATGAGCTGCTCCACCTCCTCGGCGGCCATGCCGCCGGCCTCGGTCATGATGGTGACGGTCGGCTTGTTGAGGTCGGGGAACACGTCCACCGGCGTTCGGGACAGCGTGAACGCGCCGTAGGCCATCAGCACCACGCTGGCGATGATCACCAGCAGCCGGTTCGTCAGGCTGTTGTCGAGTAGCCACTTGAACATGTCAGCGCACCTGGTTGATCAAGGTGGCGCCCTGGGTGGCGATGCGGTCACCGGCCTTCAGTCCCGAGGTTACGGCGACGTTCAGGCCATCCAGCGGCTCGGTCGTGACGGTGCGCGGCTCGAAGCGTTCGGGGGCTGTCTTGACCCACACGACGGTCTGGTTCGCGGGGCTCTTCATCAGCGATGCGACCGGGACGGCGATGCCCTTGGCCTTCTGCTTCGTCTGCACGAAGACGCGCACGGGCTGACCGACGGCGAGACTATTCAAGGCCGCGCCCTGGGCGCGGAAGCCCAGCGGCAAGGCCTGCTCGCGCAGGCTGCGTGCCGCACCCAGGAACTCCAGCGGCACGCGCTGGTCCCCGATGGCCAGCGTGGCGCTGCCGACGTTGGCCGCCAGTGCGGGTTCGAAAGCGAGGGCCTCGATGCGAAGGCGACTCGGGTCGATGATCTCGAACAGCAGTTCGCGCGCATCGACCACCTGGCCGGCTACGACATGGGCCGACGCAATCACGCCAGACACCGGCGCCACCAAGGCTTCGCGCGTCGCCAGGCCGCCGCCCACCGCCGCGATGCGCTCGGCCAAGCTGGCCGCCTCGCTCTCGGCGGCCTCGATGTCCTTGCGCGGCACGGTGTCGGACAACTCCTTCAGCCGTGCCACGCGCTTTTCGGCCAGCGACTTGGCTGCGCGCAGTTCGGCCAGCTGCGCTGACTGGTTGGAGCGCTCGATGGGTGCGGTCGACGGCACCACGTAGGCCAGCACGTCGCCTTTGCGCACGGCCTGACCCGGGTGGGGCAGGCCGCGAGGCCCCGGCTCGATGCGGCCGGCGTTCAGCGGCTGGACCTTGCCACCCGCGTTCGGGTCCATCAGCACCTTGCCGTTCAGCTCGACCGAGCGCGGCAGTTCGGCCTCCTCGGTCACCACCGTGCGCACGCCGAGCTGGCGCTGGGCGGGCTTGGGCAGGAAGACGCTGCCGTCGGGCTGGCGCTGCGGGCCGTTGGCG
>NZ_CAXFDV010000096.1:0-1616 GCF_964001545.1 uncultured Aquincola sp. | reverse complement strand
CGAATCCATGTTGCCGGCCGCCACGCCGAAGAACAGGCGCGGCTTGCCCAGCGCCTTGAACGCGTCCGCGCTGTGCCAGTCGGGCTGGGCGATGATGCCCACCCGAAAGCCCTGCGCTTCCAGCGTGCGCCCGATCACCGCCATGCCGAAGCTGGGGTGGTCCACGTAGGCGTCGCCGCTGACGATGATCACGTCGCACTCGTCCCAGCCCAGGCGCTCCATCTCGGCGCGGCTCATCGGCAGGAAGGGCGCGGTGCCGAAGCGCTTGGCCCAGTACGGGCGGTAGGCGGTGATCGGCTTGGCCGTCGGGACGGCCGGGGCGGTGGGAGCGAGGGCGGTGGACACGGGCGGGCTTTCCGAAAGTCGGGGCCGGATGGCGGGCGCGGCGGGCGGCGGCGAACCTTCGATTGTCGGTGCTCAGGGTTCACCCTGGTGGCTTATCCCTGCTGAAAACCTGCTATGGCCCTTGAAAACCCTGCCCGGGTGAACCAAATCGGGCAAGACCACTCATACGCCTGGTGCCGCAGGACGCGGCGATTCAGCTCACACGAAGGAGACCCTGTGAAGACCTGGTTGGTAGCCCTTTCCGTGGCGGTGGCGGCAGCCTCGCTGCCGCTCGCCTCATTCGACGCCGAGGCCAAGCGCCTGGGCGACGGCCGCGCCTCGGGCATGCAGCGCCAGGCGCCGGCACAGCAGCCTCATTCCACCCCGGGCACGCCGGCCCAGCAGCCAGGCAATGCCGCGCCGGTCGCAGGCGCCGCTGCACCGGCCGCCGCCGGTGCCGCCGCCGCGGCGGGCAAGCGCTCGTGGATGGGCCCGATCGCCGGCCTGGCCGCCGGCCTGGGCCTGGCCGCGCTGTTCAGCCACTTCGGCATGGGCGCGGGCCTGGCCAACTTCGTGACCATGCTGCTGCTGGCGCTGGTGGCCTTCGTCGCCATCCGCTGGCTGATGCGCCGCTTTGCCGGCAACGGCAACGCCAGCAACGGCGGCCTGCAGATGGCCGGTGCGGGCGCGGGTGCCGGTGCGGGCGGCTTCAACCGCAGCGCCGATGCGCAGCCGTCGTGGCAGCAGCCGGTGCAGCGCCAGGGCCTGGATGCCCAGCCGGCCGCCGGCAACAGCTTCGGCAACGCGCCGTCGTCCAGCGGCCTGGGTGCCACCGCCGCTGCGGCCGCGCCGGCATCGTTCGCCGATGCACGCGCCACACTGCCGGCCGGCTTCGACGCCTCGGGCTTCGAGCGCATCGCCAAGATGCTGTTCATCCGCATGCAGGCGGCCAATGACGCCGGCCAGGTGGAAGACCTGCGCAAGTTCACCACGCCGGAGCTGTTCGCTTCGCTGCGGCTGGACCTGCAGGACCGCGGCGCCCAGGCGCAGCAGACCGACGTGGTGCAGCTGGACGCCGACCTGGCCGATTACGCCGAGCAGCAAGGCCAGCAGATCGTCACAGTGCGCTTCCATGGCCTGATCCGCGAAGAAGCCGAGGGCGGCGCCCAGCCCTTCAAGGAGCTGTGGCACTTCGTCAAGCCCGCCACCGGCGGCGACTGGGCGATCGCGGGCATCCAGCCGCTGTAAACGCGCGGCAACCCAACCCAAGGCGGCTTCGGCCGCCTTTTTTT
>NZ_CAXFDV010000095.1:0-3026 GCF_964001545.1 uncultured Aquincola sp. | reverse complement strand
GCGTGATCTCGGACAGCGGGTTGGTCTGGTCCATGAACTGCGACAGCTGCGACGCACCGAAGAACTCCTTCAGCGCCGCGGAGATCGGCTTGGAGTTGATCAGGTCGTGCGGCATCAGGGCTTCGGTCTCGGCCTGGCCCAGACGCTCCTTGACGGCCTTCTCGATACGCGCCAGGCCCGAGCGGTACTGGTTCTCGGCCAGTTCGCCCACGCAGCGCACGCGACGGTTGCCCAGGTGGTCGATGTCGTCGACTTCACCGCGGCCGTTGCGCAGCTCGACCAGGATCTTGACGACGTCGAGGATGTCCTCGTTGCTCAGCGTCATCGCGCCTTCGGCCGAGTCGCGGCCCACGCGGGCGTTGAACTTCATGCGGCCCACGCGCGACAGGTCGTACGTGTCGGCGCTGTAGAACAGGCGGTTGAACAGCGCTTCCACCGCGTCTTCGGTCGGCGGCTCGCCAGGGCGCATCATGCGGTAGATGGCCACGCGCGCGGCCAGCTGGTCGGCGGTTTCGTCGCTGGCCAGGGTCTGGCTGATGTAGGCGCCTTCGTCCAGCTCGTTGGTGTAGAGGGCCTGCAGGTCCTTCACACCCGACTGGCGCAGCTTCTTCAGCAGCGTGTCGGTGATCTCTTCGTTGGCCTTGGCCACGATCTCGCCCGTGTCGGGGTCGACCATGTTGCGGGCCACCACGCGACCGATCAGGAAGTCTTCCGGCACGGTGATGTGGTTGGTGCCCGACTGCTCCAGCGCGCGCACGTGGCGGGCGGTGATGCGCTTGTCCTTCTCGACGACGACTTCACCGTTCTTGTTGGTGATGTCGAAGCGCGCGACCTCGCCACGCAGGCGGTCGGCCACGAACTCCATCTGCGCGCCCGAGTCCATCAGGCGGAAGTTGTCGAACACGAAGAAGTGGGCCAGGATCTGCTCGGGGTTCAGGCCGATGGCCTTGAGCAGGATCGTGACCGGCATCTTGCGGCGGCGGTCGACACGGAAGTACAGGATGTCCTTCGGGTCGAACTCGAAGTCCAGCCAGGAGCCGCGGTAGGGAATGATGCGGGCGCTGAACAGCAGCTTGCCCGAGCTGTGGGTCTTGCCCTTGTCGTGCTCGAAGAACACGCCCGGCGAGCGGTGCAGCTGCGAGACGATGACACGCTCGGTGCCGTTGACGATGAAGGAGCCGTAGTCGGTCATCAGGGGCACTTCGCCCATGTAGACCTCCTGCTCCTTGATCTCCTTGACCGTCTTGGCCTGCGCGGCTTCACGGTCATAGATGATCATCTGCAGCTTCGCCCGCACCGCAGCGGCGTACGTCAGACCACGCTGCTGGCATTCGCGCGTGTCGAACGGCGGCTTGGCGATGTTGTACTCGATGAACTTCATCTCCACGTACCCGTTGTGCGAAACGATGGGGAACGCGGACAAGAAGGCGGCCTGCAGCCCCTCGGGCTTGCGCTTGGCGGGCGGCACGTCCTTTTGCAGGAACGCGACGTAGGATTCCCGCTGCATGGTCAGCAGATACGGGACGTTGAGAACGCTCTCGCGCTTACCGAAGCTCTTGCGGATCCGCTTGCGCTCGGTATAGCTGTAGTTGGGGGATGCTTGCGCCATTGAACACTCCGTGTCGAAAACCCCCGCCTGGCCGTGGTAGAGGTTTCGTCGGCGACTGGCAACTCGGGTCTTGCACCCGAGGCTTGGTGGTTGGCCACTACCAACCGCTGGCGGACAACCCCGGCGTTGCACCGGAGTCCGACCAAACCCGTTCTCTGCAGTCGGATCAGAGAACACTTGGAAAAAGAAGGGCGCGTATTGTGTCGCGCTTTCGCTTTCCGAGTGACCTCAAGCCGAGTAAACCCTGAAGCGCGAAAGGCTGGGTGCCTGTAGAGCACCCAGCCTCGCTCCGGGCCCGTCGATTACTTGACTTCGGCCTTGGCGCCGGCTTCCACCAGCTTCTTGACAGCGGCTTCGGCGTCGGCCTTGGGCACGGCTTCCTTGACGGTCTTGGGAGCGCCGTCCACCAGGTCCTTGGCTTCCTTCAGGCCCAGGCCCGTCAGTTCGCGCACGGCCTTGATGACCGACACCTTCTGAGCGCCGGCTTCCACCAGCACCACGTTGAATTCGGTCTTCTCTTCCACCGCGGCAGCGGCGGCGCCACCGCCACCGGCGGCCGGAGCGGCCACGGCAGCAGCCGAAACGCCGAACTTCTCTTCAATGGCCTTGACCAGGTCATTGAGTTCCATCACGGTCATGGTGTCCAGGCTGGACAGGAAAGCGTCTTTGTCGAATGCCATTTTGGATTCCTAGAAACAGTTGAATTGCTTGAATGCTGTGCGTCAGGCCGCGGCGGGTTCCGCTTCGGCAGGCGCGGCTTCGGCGCCGCCGCCCTTCTTCTCCGACACGGCAGCCACCGCACGCGCGAAGCGGGCGATCGGCGACTGCAGCAGGCCGGCCAGTTGGGTCAGCAGGACTTCGCGGCTGGGGATCGAGGCCAGGGCCTTGATGCCTTCGGCGTCGAGCGCCTTGCCACCAAATGCACCACCCTTGACGACCAGCTTGTCGTTGGTCTTGGCGAAGTCCGACAGGACTTTGGCCGAAGCGACAGCGTCTTCCGAAAAACCGTAGATCAGCGGACCAGACATGGCTTCCGCAGCCACCTCGAACGGCGTACCGGCCACAGCGCGGCGGGCGAGCGTGTTCTTCAAAACATGAAGGTACACGCCCTTTTCCCGCGCGTCGCGGCGCAGCTTGTCGAGATGGGCAACGGTGAGGCCACGGTACTCGGCCAGCGTGAGGGTCTGCGAACGGGCTGCCTGGGCGGCCACGTCCGAGATCACGGTAGCTTTCTCGTTGCGATTGAGACTCAAGGTCTGCTCCTCACATCACGTGCCTCGGCACCCTGGCGGGCGCTCCGGCACAACGGATTGCAGCGACCATCTGTTTCCAGGGAAAACAGCGGGACGCCATCTGCGCTGGCTTCGGGTCGGGCGGGCCCTTCCTTCGATTACGGCGCCGCCTGCAAGCAAGCGGC
>NZ_CAXFDV010000094.1:0-4136 GCF_964001545.1 uncultured Aquincola sp. | reverse complement strand
CCGGGCCGCCCCAAGGGACTGAGATCCCCCTCGGGGGGCGCGAGCAAAGCGAGCTTGGGGGCAGACATCAGTCCCGCCGGGCCGCCCCAAGGGACTGAGATCCCCCTCGGGGGGGCGCGAGCAAAGCGAGCTCGGGGGCAGCCTCTCAGCTGCCGGCCACCTTCATCTTCTCGATCAGGATCGAGCCGGTGGTCTTGCCGCCCATGGTGTACGCATCGGCGCCCACCGCCACGATGGACTTGAGCATCTGCGGCAGGTGGCCGGCGATGGTCACCTCTTCCACCGGGTGCACGATCTGCCCGTTCTCGACCCAGAAGCCGGCGGCGCCGCGCGAGTAGTCGCCGGTCACGTAGTTCACGCCCTGGCCCATCAGCTCGATGACGAACAGGCCCCGGTGCAGCTTGCGCAGCATCGCGTCCAGGTCGTCGCCCGGCTGGGTGAGCCGGCTGGTGAGCGTGAGGTTCTGCGAGCCGCCGGCGTGGCCGGTGGTCTTCATGCCCAGCTTGCGGGCCGAGTAGCTCGACAGGAAGTAGCCCTGCGTCACGCCCGCCTCCACCACGGTGCGGGCGCGGGTGCGCACGCCTTCGTCGTCGAACGGCGCGCTGGCCTTGCCACGCTGGATGAACGGGTCTTCGCGCACGTCCAGGTGGTCGGCCAGCACCTGCTGGCCCAGGCTGTCGACCAGGAAGGTGGCCTTGCGGTAGAGCGCACCGCCGCTGGTGGCCTGCACGTAGGCGCCCAGCAGGCCGGCGGCCAGCGGCGACTCGAACAGCACCGGCACTTCGCAAGTGGGGATCTTGCGCGCGTTCAGCCGCGACAGCGCCCGCTCGGCGGCATAGCGGCCCACGGCCTCGGCAGGCGACAGCTCATCGGCCGAGCGCATCGAGGTGTACCAGGCGTCGCGCTGCATGCCGTCGCCGCGGCCGGCGATGGGCGCCACCGACAGCGAATGGCGCGAGCTGGCATAACCGCCGCGAAAGCCGCGCGAATTGCCGGCGTAAAAGTGCGACTGCTGGGCCGACACGCCCGCGCCTTCGGAGTTGGTGATGCGCTTGCGGTCGGTGGCCAGGGCCGCGGCCTCGCAGCGGCGGGCCAGCTCGGTGGCGGCTTCGGCGTCCAGGTCCCAGGGGTGGAACAGGTCCAGGTCGCGCGCGGCTTCTTCGGCCGTGGCCAGGTCGTCTTCGTCGGGCAGGCCGGCCACCGGGTCTTCGGCGGTGAAGCGGGCGATGTCATAGGCGGCGCGCACCGTCTGCTCGATGGCCTGGCGCGAGAAGTCGGAGGTGCTGGCATTGCCGCGGCGGCGGCCCAGGTACACCGCCACGCCCAGCGACTTGTCGCGGTTGCGCTCCACGTTCTCGAGCTCGCCCTTGCGCACCGACACCGACAGGCCCGTGCCTTCCGAGGCTTCGGCACCCGCGTCGCTGGCCCCCAGCTTCCTGGCCATCGCCAACGCGTCTTCCACGCACTGCTGGAACTGCTCACGCGTGTAGGCAAAGCCCTTGGCGGTGGTGGAACGGGTGTCGGACATGTGGGATGGCAGGGGTGGGGTTGGCTCAAATTATCATAGCTGTCGCCTTGAGCAGCCTTATGCAGCCCCACACCACCGACCCTTTCGACGAACGCCCCAGCAAGACCGCGCTGAAGAAGCAGGCGCACGACCTGCAGCGGCTGGGCGAGGCCCTGTCCGAACTGCCCGACGACCGCCTGGCCGCCGTGCCCATGCCCGACGTGCTGCTGGAAGCGCTGCGCGAGACGCGCCGCATCCGCTCGCACGAAGGCCGGCGCCGCCACCTGCAGTACGTGGGCAAGCTGATGCGCCAAACCGACGTGGAGCCGCTGCGCGAAGCCGTGGCGGCCGCGCAGCTGGGCACCGCCCAGAACACGCTGGAGCTGCACCGCCTGGAGCAATGGCGGCTGGAGCTTGTCAACGGCGACGAGGCCCTGACGCGTTGGATGGCCGAATGGCCCGACACCGACCTGCAGCGCCTGCGCAGCCTGATCCGCGCCGCCCGCAAGGAAGCGGCGCTGCCGCCCGAGCAGCGCCATGGCAAGGCCTGGCGCGAGCTGTTCCAGGCCATCAAGTCGCAGTTCAACCAGGCGCGTCCCGACGAATCGCATGAGCAGCTTTGACACCGTCAAGATCGGCCTCGTGTCCGTGAGCGACCGCGCCAGCGCGGGCGTGTACGAAGACAAGGGCATACCGGCGCTGCGCGAGTGGCTCGGCCGCGCACTGCGCAACCCGGTGAGCTATGAAACCCGGCTGGTGCCCGACGAGCAGCCGCAGGTCAGCCAGGCCCTGCGCGCGTTGGTGGACGACGCCGGCTGCCACCTGGTGCTGACCACCGGCGGCACCGGGCCGGCACCGCGCGACATCACGCCCGAAGCCACGCTGGCCGTGGCCGACAAGGAGATGCCCGGCTTCGGCGAGCAGATGCGCCAGATCAGCCTGCGCTTCGTGCCCACGGCCATCCTGTCTAGACAAGTGGCGGTGATCCGCGGCCGCGCGCTCATCATCAACCTGCCGGGCCAGCCCAAGTCCATCGCCGAGACGCTGCAGGGCCTGCCCCAGGCCGAGCCGCCGGTGCCCGGCATCTTTGCGGCGGTACCCTACTGCATCGACCTCATCGGCGGCCCGTACCTGGAGACCGACCCGGCCGTGTGCCAGGCCTTCCGGCCCAAGTCGGCCGTGCGGGCCGCTGCAGCCCAGCCCGGGACCACCCTGTGAAGTCGCGGCTGGCCCTGGGCGCCCTGGCCTTGGCCCTGGCCACCGCCGGCCTGCCGGTGGCGGCGGCCGAAGACATGCTGCCGCTGGTCATCCAGCCCGGCGACAGCCTGTGGCACCTGTCGAACGAGGTGCTCACCGGCCCCGAGGCCTGGCGTGAAGTGGCGCGCCTGAACCGCCTGCCCGATGCGGGCCGCATCCGCGCCGGCCAGCAGCTGCAGGTGCCGCTGCGCCTGCTGCGCGAGCGGCCGGTGCCGGCCCGGCTGGCCGTGGTGCAGGGCGCCGTCACGCTGGATGGCCGGCCGGTCGCGGCGGGCGAGCCGGTGCGCACCGGCCAATCGCTGGTCACCGCCGCCGACAGCTCGGCGGTGCTGGAGCTGGCCGACGGCTCGCGGCTGCGGGTGCAGCCGGGCACCGAAACCACGCTGGCCCAAAGCGCCCGCGTGGCCGGCCGCGCGGCCGGCGCCGAGACGCCGCAGCCCGCGGCGGCAGACGCCGGCGCCACCGACGGCTACTTTGCCGGCAGCATGCGCCTGGTGCGCGGTTCGCTGGAAGTGCTGGCCACCAAGCTGCGCCGCGCCAAACCGCTGGAAGTGCAGTCGCCCACCGCGGTGATCGGCGTGCGCGGCACCGAATATCGGGTGCACCATGGCGACGACCTGGGCACACGCGCCGAAGTGCTGGAAGGCCGCGTGCGTGCCGACCCGGCCGCTGCGCCCGAAGCCGGCGTCGAGCTGGGCACCCATTTCGGCACCGCCATCGCCAGCCCCCGCGCCACGCCGCAGGCGGTGCCACTGCCCGAGGCGCCGGCCCTGGTGCCGCTGCCGCCGGTGGTCGAACGCACCCTGGTGCGCCTGGAACTGCCCGGCGAAACCCTGGCCCTGCGGGCCCAGGTGGCGGTGGACCCGGCCTTCGAGCGCATCGTCAGCGACCAGCGCGTGGCCGCCGGCTCGCCGGTGCGCATCACCGGCCTGGCCGATGGCGAGTGGTTCCTGCGCGTGCGCCGGGTGCAGCCCGACGGCATCGAAGGCCTGGACAGCCAGCAGCGCTTCACCTTGGCGGCGCGGCCTGAGCCGCCGGCACCGTTCGCGCCGCGCGGAGGCGGCCAGGTGGGCGTGGGCCGTGTGACCTTCCGCTGGGCGGAGAACGTGGAAGCCGAGCACTACCACCTGCAGGTGGCGCGTGATGCCGCCTTCACCGACCTGGTGGCCGACCTGCCCGAGCTGCGCGGTGCCAGCACCGAAGTGCAGCTGGACCAGCCCGGCAGCTACTACTGGCGCATGGCCAGCGTGCGCCCGCCGCGGCCGGGCCAGCGCCAGCGCGGCCCCTGGACCGATCCGCAGGCGCTGAAGGTGCGCGCAGCACCGCCGGCAGCCAGCGCCGGTACCTCCGCCGACGGCAAGCGGCTGGAACT
>NZ_CAXFDV010000093.1:0-4707 GCF_964001545.1 uncultured Aquincola sp. | reverse complement strand
TGGCCGCCGCGGTGGTCATCGTCAACTTCGTGGTCGACCTGCTGTATGCGCTGGTCGATCCGCGGCTGCGGGTGCGCGGATGACGGCGCTGCAGGCGAAACCGGACCCCGGCAGCGGCTTCATCGCGCGGGCGCTGCGCCACCCCAGCTTCGTGGCCGGCGGGCTGCTGTCGCTGCTGCTGGTGCTGTGTGCGCTGGGTTCGCTGGGGTGGTCGCCGTATCCGCCGGGCGACATCGACATCCCCAACAAGCTGGCGCCGCCCAGTGCCGCGCATTGGCTGGGCACCGACAGCCTGGGCCGCGACATCGCCTCGCAGCTGTGGGTGGGCTCGCAGAACAGCATCGTGGTGGGTGTGGTGGCGGTGGGCATCGGCCTGCTGGTGGGCACGCTGATGGGCGCACTGGCCGCCGCCCTGCCCGGTTGGGTGGACGAGGCCTTGATGCGCCTGGCCGACTTCAGCTTCGCCTTTCCGGCGCTGCTGTCGGCCATCATGCTCACCGCCATCTACGGGCCGGGGCTGCTCACCAGCATCGTGGCCATCGGCATCTTCAACATCCCGGTGTTCGCGCGCATCACCCGCGGCGCGGCGCGCAGCGTGTGGACGCGCGACTACGTGCTGGCCGCCCGCGCCGCCGGCAAGGGCCGCTGGCGCATCACGCGCGACCATGTGCTGCCCAACATCGCCAGCGTGCTGATCGTGCAGGCCACGGTGCAGTTCGCCATCGCCATCCTGGCCGAGGCGGCGCTGAGCTACCTGGGCCTGGGCACCCAGCCGCCGCAGCCCAGCTGGGGCCGCATGCTCAACGAGGCGCAGACGCAGATGTTCCAGGCGCCGATGCTGGCGGTGTACCCCGGCGTGGCCATCGCGCTGGCGGTGCTGGGCCTGAACCTGCTGGGCGACGGCCTGCGCGACCTGCTGGACCCGCGGCTGGCGCGCAGCCGCTGAACACCGCACCACCGCCATGGCACGCAACATCGAGATCAAGGCCCGCATCACCGATGTGCAGGCGCTGCTGCCGGTGGCCGCGGCGCTGGCCGATGCGCCCGAGCCGGTGCTCATCCATCAGGACGACAGCTTCTTTGCCTGCGCCAACGGCCGCCTCAAGCTGCGGCAGTTCGACGATAGCCGCGGCGAGTTGATTCACTACCACCGCGCCGATGCACAAGGTCCGAAGCTGTCGGACTACGTGATCGTGCCCACCGACCAGCCGGCCGCGCTGCGCGAGGCGCTGCAGCGCGCCTGGGGCAGCGCCGGGCGTGTGATCAAGCGCCGCTGGCTGCTGATGGCCGGGGCCACCCGCATCCACCTCGACGAGGTGCAAGGCCTGGGCCACTTCCTGGAGCTGGAAGTGGTGCTGCGCGACGACCAGACGGAAGCCGAAGGGCAGGCCATCGCCCAGCAGTTGCTGCGGCAGCTGGGCATCGGCCCGCAGCAGCTGGTCAGCGGGGCCTATGTCGACCTGTTGCAGGGGCGGGCCGCATGACGGACCTGCCGCTGCTCAGCGTGCAAGACCTGCGCGTGACCCTGGCCACCACACACGGCCCGGTGGCGGCGGTGCATGACTTGAGCTTCACGCTGGCGCGCGGCGAAACGCTGGGGCTGATCGGCGAATCGGGCAGCGGCAAGTCCCTCACCGCGCTGGCCTTGATGGGCCTGCTGCCGGAACGCGCGCAGGTGCAGGGCCGCATCCTGCTGCAAGGGCAGGACCTGGTCACGATGGACGAAGCCGCGCTGTGCCGGGTGCGCGGCGCCCGCATCGGCATGGTGTTCCAGGAGCCGATGACGGCGCTGAACCCGCTGCACACCATCGGCCGCCAGATCGCCGAGCCATTGCGGCTGCACCGTAGCCTGGGCGCCGCCGCCGCGCGGGCCGAGGCCTTGCGCCTGATGGAGCGGGTGCAGCTGCCGCAGGCCGCGCGCCGGCTCGATGCCTATCCGCATCAGCTCTCGGGCGGGCAGCGGCAGCGGGTGGTCATCGCCATCGCACTGGCCTGCGGGCCGCAGTTGCTGATTGCCGACGAGCCCACCACCGCGCTGGACGCCACCATCCAGCGCGAGGTGCTCGCGCTCATCGCGCAGCTGGTGGCCGAAGACGGCATGGGCCTGCTGCTGATCAGCCACGACCTGGGCGTGATGGCCGCCAGCGTGCAGCGGCTGATGGTGATGTACGGTGGCACGGTGGTGGAGCAGGGCCCGGCCGAGCGGCTGTTCAATCACCGCGCGCACCCCTACACCCGCGGCCTGTTCGAGGCGCGGCCGCGCCTGGGCCTGCGCAACGGCGCCGACCGCCGCACGCTGCGCCTGCCCGCCTTGCCCGGCCGCGTGCCCGAGCTGCACCAACTGCCGCCCGGTTGCCCCTTCAGCGACCGCTGCGCCTGGGCCATGGCCGCCTGCCGCGAGGCGCTGCCCGCCGCCGTGCCGCTGGGCCCCGACCACGACGCGCGCTGCATCCGGTTGAACGAGGTGAACGCATGACGCTGCTGGCCGTGCGCCACGTGACGCGCCACTACCGCCTGCCGCGTGAGCGGCTGCTGCAGCCCGCGCCGGTGCTGCAGGCGGTCAACGATGTGAGCTTCGAGCTGGCCGCCGGCCGCACGCTGGGCATCGTGGGCGAAAGCGGTTGCGGCAAGAGCACGCTGGCCCGCCTGGTGATGGCGCTGGACACACCCACCAGCGGCCAGGTGCTGCTGAACGGGCAGGACCTGCATGCGATGGCACCGGCGCAACTGCAGCGTGAGCGGCGGCATTTCCAGATGGTGTTTCAAGATCCGTATGGCTCGCTGGACCCGCGCCACACCATCGCCCGCATCGTGGCCGAGCCGCTGGAGGCGCTGGCAGAAGTCAGCCGTGCCGAGCGGGAGGAACGTGCCGCCGAAGCGCTCGATGCCGTGGGCCTGCGGCCGGCCGACCTGCACAAGTACCCGCACGAATTCAGCGGCGGCCAGCGCCAGCGCATCGCCATCGCGCGGGCGCTGGTCACACGGCCGCAGCTCATCGTGGCCGACGAGCCGGTGAGCGCGCTCGACGTGTCGGTGCAGGCCCAGGTGCTCAACCTGATGCAGGACCTGCAGCAGCGCCATGGCCTGGCCTACCTCTTCATCAGTCACGACCTGGCGGTGGTGGACCTGGTGTGCGACGAGGTCATCGTGCTGCAGCAGGGCCGCATCGTGGAGCAGGGCCCGCCCGATCGGCTGTTCACGCAGCCGGAGCATCCGTACACGCAGCAGTTGCTGGCCTCCGTCGCCTAGCCTCTGCGCTGCGCCCTTGCCGGCCATGCGCCAGGGCCTTCCCGCCGCTGTGGCAGCATGCAAGCCCTGTGGCCGGCCGCGCCGGCATGTTTCGATTCCCGGAAGGAACAGCGACATGACAGGATTGAACCGGCCCGGCTTCGGCCGCCGTGGGGCGCTGGCCCTGGCGGCCCTGGCCTGTGTGGCCACCGTGCCCGGCGTGGCGATGGCGCAGGGCAAGGCCGCCGTCACCATCGGCCTGGTGCTGGAACCCGCGCCCGGCCTGGACCCCACGATGGCCGCCGCTGCCGCCATCGGCGAGGTGGTGCACTACAACGTGCTGGAAGGCCTGACCAAGATCAACGCCGACGGCAGCGTGACGCCGCTGCTGGCCGAGTCGTGGACCATGGACCCCGACGGCAAGAGCTACACCTTCAAGCTGCGCAGCGGTATCAAGTTCCACGACGGTGAAGCCTTCGACAGCAGCGACGTCAAGTTCAGCTTCGAGCGGGCCAAGGCCGAAGGCTCCACCAACAAGGCCAAGAAGACGGTCTTCGACAACATCAGCTCGATCAGCACGCCGGACGCCGGCAGCGTCATCCTCACGCTGGTCAAGCCCGACGGCAACCTGCCCTTCCGCCTGGGTGAAAACACCGCCGTCATCCTCGATCCCAAGAGCGCCGCCACCACCGCCACCAAGCCCATCGGCACCGGACCGTACAAGTTCGACGACTGGCGCAAGGGCAGCGCCATCCTGCTGTCGCGCTGGGACGGCTACCGCGACGCCAAGGCCGCGCCCATCAAGCGCGCCACCTTCCGCATCATCAGCGACCCGGCGGCGCAGGTGGCTGCGCTGCTGGCGGGCGATGTGGACACCTTCCCGCGCGGCATCGGCAACCAGGCCGTCAAGCAACTGCAGGCCGACCCACGCTTTGCGGTGGTGGTGGGCAGCACCGCGGGCAAGGGCATCGTCTCGATCAACAACCGCAAGAAGCCCTTCGACGACGTGCGCGTGCGCCGGGCACTGGCCTATGCCATCGACCGCAAGGCCTTCATCGACGGGGTGCTGGAAGGTTATGGCGTGCCCATCGGCAGCCACTTTGCGCCCACCGATGCCGGCTATGTGGACCTGACCGGCACCTACCCCTACGACCCCGAGAAGGCCAAGGCGCTGCTGAAGGAAGCCGGCGTGGCCACGCCGCTGAACGTGACGCTGACGCTGCCCCCGCCGCCCTACGCACGCAAGGGTGGCGAAGTGGTGGCCGCGATGCTCGCCAAGGTGGGCGTGGTGGCCAAGATCGAGAACGTGGAGTGGGCCCAGTGGCTGGGCGGTACCTTCAAGGGCAACTTCGACCTGTCCATCGTCAACCACGCCGAGCCGCTGGACTACCTGCAGTACACCAACCCGCAGTACTACTGGGGCTACGACAGCGCCGCCTTCCGCGAGCTGGCCAACAAGCACGCCTCCACCACCAACGC
>NZ_CAXFDV010000092.1:0-11346 GCF_964001545.1 uncultured Aquincola sp. | reverse complement strand
TTCACGCCCACGCCCTCGCGGCCGATGTTGCCGGTGGCCATGGCCAGGTTGGCGATGCCCATCACCATGGTGGAACCCTGGCTGTGCTCGGTGACGCCCAGGCCGTAGTAGATGGCGCCGTTGCCGGCGCCGGCATACAGCCGCGCCGCGCCGCGCAGGTCGGCCGCGGGCACGCCGGTGGTGGCCTCGGTGGCTTCTGGCGAATGCTCGGGCCGGGCGACGAAGTCCATCCATTCGCCGAAGGACTTGGCATCGCAGCGGTCGGCGATGTAGTCGCGCGCCAGCAGGCCTTCGGTCACGATGACGTGGGCCAGCGCAGTGAGCACCGCCACGTTGGTGCCGGGGCGCAACGGCAGGTGGAAGGCGGCCTGGATGTGCGGCGACTTCACCAGGTCGATGCGGCGGGGGTCGATGACGATGAGCTGCGCGCCTTCACGCAGCCGCTTCTTCAGCCGGGAGGCGAACACCGGGTGGCCATCGGTGGGGTTGGCGCCGATCACCATCACCACGTCGGCATGCTCCACCGATTTGAAGGTCTGCGTACCGGCCGATTCGCCCAGCGTCTGCTTCAGGCCGTAGCCGGTGGGCGAGTGGCACACCCGCGCGCAGGTGTCGACGTTGTTGTTGCCAAAGGCCGCGCGCACCAGCTTTTGCACCAGGTAGGTTTCTTCGTTGGTGCAGCGCGAGGAGGTGATGCCGCCGATCGAGTCGCGCCCATGTTCGGCCTGGATGCGCTTGAACTCGCTGGCGGCGTAGCTGATGGCTTCTTCCCAGCTCACCACCTGCCACGGGTCGGTGATCTTCTTGCGGATCATCGGCGTGGTGATGCGGTCGGCATGGGTGGCATAGCCCCAGGCAAAACGGCCCTTGACGCAGGAGTGCCCTTCGTTGGCGGCGCCGTTCTTCCACGGCACCATGCGCACCACCTCGCTGCCCTTCATTTCAGCCTTGAAGCCGCAGCCCACGCCGCAGTAAGCGCAGGTGGTGGTCACGCTGTGCTCGGGCTGGCCCAACTCGATGACGGTTTTTTCCTGCAGCGTGGCGGTGGGGCAAGCCTGTACGCAGGCGCCGCAGCTCACGCATTCGCTGTCCATGAAGGCTTCGTCCATGCCGGCGGACACGCGCGACTCGAAACCGCGGCCGCTGATGGTGAGCGCGAAGGTGCCCTGCGTTTCTTCGCAGGCCCGCACGCAGCGGTTGCAGACGATGCACTTGGCGGGGTCGTAGGTGAAGTACGGGTTGCTCTCGTCCTTGGCGCTGTTCAGGTGGTGGGCGCCGCCGTACTGGTCGCCCACGCCATAGCGCACCTGGCGCAGGCCGGTCACGCCGGCCATGTCCTGCAGCTCGCAGTTGCCGTTGGCACCGCAGGTCAGGCAGTCCAGCGGGTGGTCGCTGATGTACAGCTCCATCACGCCCTTGCGCAGCTCTTGCAGCTTGGGGCTTTGGGTGCGCACCTTCATGCCGGCTTCGGCCGGCGTGGTGCAGCTGGCCGGGTAACCCTTGCGGCCTTCCACTTCTACCAGGCAAAGCCGGCACGAGCCGAAGGGCTCCAGGCTGTCGGTGGCGCACAGCTTGGGCACCTGCACACCGGCGTCGATGGCCGCGCGCATCAGCGACGTGCCTTGCGGCACCGTCACCTGCTGGCCGTCGATTTCCAGCGTCACCTCTTGGGTGGATTCGCGGCGCGGCGTGCCGTAGTCGATCTCAGGGTGGGCGTCGAGCATGGGGTTCTCCTGCCGGCTCTCAGGCCGCCTCGCGTTGCGGGGTGGAAAGGCCGAAGTCTTCGGGGAAATGGTTGAGGGCCGACATCACCGGGTAAGGCGTCATGCCGCCCATCGCGCACAACGAGCCGTAGAGCATCGTGTCGCACAGGTCTTTCAGCAGCGCCACCTGCTGCGCATGGGCGGCGGGCTGCTGGCGGTGCAGCGTGATGCGGTCGATCACCTCCACCCCGCGTGTGCTGCCGATGCGGCAGGGCGTGCACTTGCCGCAGCTTTCCAGCGCGCAGAACTCCATCGCATAACGGGCCAGCTTGGCCATGTCGGCGCTGTCGTCGTGGGCGACGATGCCGCCATGGCCCACCACCGCGCCCACCGCGGCATACGCCTCGTAGTCCAGCGGCAGGTCCCATTGCGATTCAGGCAGGTAGGCGCCCAGCGGCCCGCCCACCTGCACGGCCTTGATCGGCCGGCCGCTGGCGCTGCCGCCGCCGAAGGTGAACAGCAGCTCACGCAGCGTCAGGCCGAAGGCCTTTTCCACCAGGCCGCCGTGCTTGAGGTTGCCGGCCAGCTGAAAGGGCAGCGTGCCGCGCGAACGGCCCATGCCGTAGTGCTTGTAGAAATCGGCTCCCCTGGCCAGGATGATGGGCACCGTGGCCAGCGTGATCACGTTGTTGATCACGGTGGGTTGACCGAATAAACCTTCGATGGCCGGCAGCGGCGGCTTGGCGCGCACGATGCCGCGCTTGCCTTCCAGGCTTTCCAGCAGCGCGGTTTCTTCACCGCACACATAAGCGCCCGCGGCCTTGCGCACCACCAGCTCGAAGGCGCGGCCCGAGCCCATCACGTCAGAACCCAGGTAGCCGGCCTGGCGCGCGATGCCGATGGCCGATTCCAGCGTGGCGATGGCATGCGGGTATTCGGACCGCACATAGATCCAGCCCTGCGTGGCCCCCACCGCCAGGCCGGCGATGGTCATGCCTTCGATCAGCACGAAGGGGTCACCCTCCATCGTCATGCGGTCGGAGAAGGTGCCCGAATCACCTTCGTCGGCATTGCAGACGATGTGCTTTTGCGGCGCCTTGGTGCCGGCCACCGTCTTCCACTTGATGCCGGCCGGAAAGGCCGCGCCGCCGCGGCCACGCAGGCCGGAGTCCAGCACCTGCTGCACCACCTCGGAAGGCGCCAGTTCCAGCGCGCGGCGCAGGCCGGCATAGCCTTCATGCGCTTCGTAGTCGGCCAGCGACAGCGGATCGACGATGCCCATGCGGGCGAAGGTCAGGCGCTCTTGCTGCTTGAGGAACGGGATCTCTTCGGTGGCGCCCAGCGCCAGCGCATGCGCGCCGCCTTGCAGGAAGCCGGCGTCGAACAGGCCGGGCACGTCGGCCGCGTCCACCGGCCCGTAGGCGATGCGGCCCTGCGGCGTGGCCACTTCCACCAGCGGCTCCAGCCAGAACATGCCGCGCGAGCCATTGCGCACGATGTGGACGGGCAGCCCGCGCTGCGTGGCCTGGGCGGCGATGGCGCGGGCCACGCGGTCGGCGCCCACGGCCAGCGCGGCCGAGTCGCGCGGCACGTAGACGGTGATGGTGTCGGGGGCGCTCATGCCTGGGCCTCCGCCTGTTCGGCGATGTGTTCGGCAATCACGGCGTCGAAGCGTGCCGGGCTCATGCGGGCATGCGGTTCACCATCCACCGTGAGCGCGGGCGACGAGGCGCACAGGCCCAGGCAGTACACCGGCTCCACGCCGAAGCGGCCGTCGGCCGAGCGGGTGCCGTGCGCCTGCCCGTGGCCGCCGCAGCCCAGCGTGAGCTGCACATGGGCCATCAAGGCGTCGGCGCCCATGGCCTGGCACGACTCGGCCCGGCACACCTGCACCACGTGGCGGGGCGGTGCCTCGGTGCGGAAGTGGTGGTAGTAGGTGAGCACCCCGTGCACCTCGGCGCGCGAAAGGTTGAACAGATCCGCTACCACCGGCACGCCTTCGCGCGGCACGTGGCCCAGCGTGTCCTGCACCGCGTGCAAGGCCGGCAGCAGCCCGCCGGGCATGTCCTGGAAAGGCGCCGCGATGCGCCGCACCGCAGCCGCATGGGCCGAAGGCATCGACAACGACACCGGCAGCGCGTCGTTGGCAGGCACCACTGGGGCACCGGGGGCATGAAGGGGGCTGGGCATCGTCACCTCGCAGATGGCGCACTCTAGGAGGCGGGCGGGGGGACGGCAATAGGGCGGGGGTGGCCTGGGCTTTAGGCTGTGGATGACCTAAAGGAAAACCCGAAATGCCGAAGGCTGCGGTATGCCGAAGTGCCTGAGAATCACGTCCAAGAGCTGCGACGTCGACACGCCAGCAAACGTCCCCTCAGCACACGCCAAGCGATGGCATCAAGACCGCATGATGAAACGGCGTTTGAAGACTCAACCAGCCACGACGGCGCCAGCCGTGCCAGAAGAACAGCTTTATGTACAAGTGCGCCACGTGCTGGCGCACGCGCGCGGCCTTGCTCACCGCAGCGTCAATCAAGCCATGGTGCAGGCGTATTGGCAGGTCGGCCGGCTCATCGTCGAGCACGAACAGGCGGGCCAAGCCCGCGCGGCTTATGGTGCGCGCCAACTCGAGGCGCTGGGTCAACGCCTGACGCAGGAGTTCGGCCGTGGCTTCTCCGCGGCCAACCTGCGGAATTTCCGGCAGTTCTTCCAGACCTATGGGTGGACGGAGATTTGCGACATGCCGTGTCGCGAATTGAGCTGGTCGCATCTGCGCCGCCTGATGCGGGTGGCCGATCCCCAGGCCCGGGCATGGTACGCCGCCGAGGCCGTTTCACAAACTTGGAGCTTTGCCGCCCTCGACCGCCAGATCAGCACCCTGCACTACGAACGGCTGTTGTCCAGCCAGGACAAGGCAGCGCTGCAGGCCGAGGCAGCTGCCCTTGTGCAGCGCGATACGCCGCCCGACCCGCGCGACTTCATCCGAGACCCTTACGTGCTGGACTTTCTGGGCGCACGGCCCGGCGCGGCGCTCTATGAGCAGGATATGGAGAAGGGCCTGCTGGACAACCTGCAGAGGTTTCTGCTGGAGCTGGGCAAAGGCTTTGCATTCGTGGCGCGGCAAAAGCACCTGCGCATCGAAGATGAAGATGCTTTCGTGGATCTCGTCTTCTACAACTACATCCTCAAGTGCTTCGTGCTGGTGGAGCTGAAGGTGGGCAAGCTCAGCCATCAGGACGTGGGCCAGCTCGACATGTACGTGCGCGTGTTCGACGAGCGCGAACGCCAGCCCGGCGACAACCCCACCATCGGGCTGATCCTGTGCAGCGAACGCAACGCCGCAGTCGCGCGGTACTCACGCCTGGCCGACGGCGACCAGTTGTTTGCCAGCCGGTACCAAGCCTATTTGCCGACGGAAGCCGAGCTGCAGGCGGAGCTGGCGCGTGAGCGGGCGTTGTTGGGGGACGAGCGATCGCGGGACCGTTAAGCCCCCCCGCCCACCAACCAACCCCGCCACAATCAGCGCAACCCCACCCTGTCACACCCGTTGCCCACCCCACCCCCCACCCCCGACAACTTCCCGGCCGGCGACAGCGGCATGGCGGCGGAGTTCCGTGCGTTCGACTGGTCGACGCACGTGCTCGGGCCGATGGCGGGCTGGCCCGTGGTGTTGCGGGTGGCGGTCAACATGATGCTGGCTTCCAGCTTTCCGCAGTGCATGGCCTGGGGGCCGCAGCGCACGCTGCTCTACAACGACGCCTACCGGCCGATGCTGGGCCACAAGCCCGCCCCGCTGGGCAAGCCCATCGACGAGGTGTGGGCCGAGGTGTGGCCCGACATCCGGCCGCTGCTGGAACGCGCTTACGCGGGTGAAGCCACCTTCGTGGAAGACCTGCCGCTGGTGGTCGAGCGCCATGGCCGGCCCGAGCAGGCCTGGTTCACCTTCTGCTACAGCCCGGTGCGCGACGAGCGCGGCCAGGTGCTGGGCATGCTGGACACCGCGCTGGAGACCACCGGCAAGATGCTGGCCGAGCAGCGGCTGACCGAAGCCGCCGCCTCGCTGGAGCGCCAGGTGGCCGAGCGCACCGCCGACCGCAACCGGCTGTGGCAGCTCAGCTCCGACCTGATGCTGGTGGCCCGGCTGGACGGCACCGTGCTGGCCGTGAACCCCGCGTGGACGCAGCTGCTGGGCTGGACCGAAGACGACACCCTGGGCACCGACGTGATGGGCCTGGTGCACCTGGAAGACCGCCAGGCCAGCCAGCACCAGCTGCAGCAGCTGGCCGAAGGCCATTCGCTGCACCGCTTCGACAACCGCATGCGCCACCGCGACGGCAGCTACCGCTGGATCTCGTGGACGGCCACGCCGGGCGATGGCGTGATGAGCGCGGTCGGCCGCGACGTGACGGCCGAGCGCGAGCAGGCCGATGCGCTGCGCCGCACCGAGGAGATGCTGCGCCACAGCCAGAAGATGGAAGCCGTCGGCCAGCTGACCGGCGGGCTGGCGCACGACTTCAACAACCTGCTGCAAGGCATCAGCGGCAGCCTGCAGCTGATCGAAAAACTGATCGAGCGTGGCCGCCATGCCGACCTGGGCCGCTACCTCACCAGCGCCCGCGGTGCCACGCGGCGAGCGGCCACGCTCACGCACCGGCTGCTGGCCTTCTCACGCCGCCAGACGCTGGCGCCGCGCCCCACCGACCTCAACGAGCTGGTGGCCGGCATGGCCGAGCTGATCCACCGCTCGCTGGGGCCGGGCATCGAATGGCGCCATGCGCCCGCGCCGGGGCTGTGGCCCACGCGGGTGGACGTGGACCAGCTGGAAAGCGCGCTGCTGAACCTGTGCATCAATGCCCGCGACGCGATGCCGGACGGCGGCGTGCTGCAACTGGCGCTGGCCAACGAGCACTTGGCACAAGACGACACGGCGCTGGATCTGCCGGCGGGCGACTATGTGGCGCTGAGCGTCAGCGACACCGGCATCGGCATGCCTGCCGAAGTGGTGGCGCGGGCCTTCGATCCCTTCTTCACCACCAAGCCCATCGGCCGCGGCACCGGGCTGGGCCTGTCGATGGTGTATGGCTTTGCCCGCCAGTCGGGCGGGCAGGTGCAGATCGATTCAGTGCCGGGCCAGGGCACCACGGTGCGGCTGCTGCTGCCCCGCAGCACCGAGGCTGCCCGGCCGGCAGCGGCCGCGCCCATGGCCCTGCCGCAGGCGCAGCCCGAGCCGACCCTCAGCGGCCAGGTGCTGCTGGTGGAAGACAACGCCGAGGTGCGCCTGCTGGTGGCCGATGCGCTGCACGACCTGGGCCTGAGCCTGACGACCGCGGAAGACGGCCCCGGCGCCCTGGCACTGCTGCAGTCGGCCCAGCCTTTCGACCTGCTGATCAGCGACGTCGGCCTGCCGGGCGGACTCAACGGCCGCCAGGTGGCCGACGCCGCCCTGGCCCTGCGGCCACAGCTGCGGGTGCTGTTCATCACCGGCTATGCCGACAACGCGGTGCTTGGCGCCGCCGACCTGGCGGCCGGCATGGACGTGCTGGTCAAGCCCTTCACGCTCGAGGCGCTGGTGGCGCGGGTGAAGGGCCTGCTGAGCAGCCAGCTTAATCAGCGTTGAGGATCGCCACCGACTTGGTCACCAGGTAAGGCTCCAGCGCCTCGGGGCCGCCTTCGGAGCCGTAGCCCGAGTCCTTGACGCCGCCGAAGGGCATTTCGGGCCAGGGGGCGGCGGGCTGGTTGACCCACAGCATGCCCACTTCCAGGTCTTGCGACAGCTTGTGCGCGTTGACCAGCGAGCGGGTGAAGGCATAGCTCGCCAGACCGAAGGGCAGGCGGTTGGCTTCGGCGATGGCTTCTTCCATCGTGTCGAAGCCACGCACCGCAGCCACCGGGCCGAAGGGTTCGTTGTTGAACACGTCGGCGTCCAGCGGCACGTCGGCCAGCACGGTGGGCGCGAAGAAGTTGCCTTCGCTGCCCACGCGCTCACCGCCGGTGACGATGCGGGCGCCCTTCTGGCGCGCGTCTTCCATCACCTTGGCCATGGCGCTGATGCGGCGGGCATTGGCCAGCGGGCCCAGCGTGGTGCCGTCGGCCAGGCCGTCGCCCACTTTCAGGCCCTGCACGCGCGAGGCAAAGCCGTCGATGAAGCGTTCCTTGACGCGGTTGTGCACCAGGAAGCGGGTGGGCGAGATGCACACCTGGCCCGCGTTGCGGAACTTGGCGCCGGCCAGGGCCTTGACGGCCAGGTCGATGTCGGCGTCTTCAGCCACGATCACCGGGGCGTGGCCGCCCAGTTCCATCGTCACGCGCTTCATGTGCTGGCCGGCGAGCGCCGCCAGTTCCTTGCCCACCGGCGTGGAGCCGGTGAAGGTGACCTTGCGGATGGCCGGGTGGGCGATCAGGTAGCTGGAGATCTCGGCCGGGTTGCCGAACACCAGGCCCACCACACCAGCGGGCAGGCCGGCATCGACGAAGGCCTGCAGCAGCGCGGCCGGCGAAGCCGGGGTTTCTTCCGGTGCCTTGACCAGGAACGAGCAGCCGGTGGCCAGCGCGGCCGACAGCTTGCGCACCACCTGGTTGATCGGGAAGTTCCAGGGCGTGAAGGCGGCCACCGGGCCCACCGCTTCCTTCAGCACCATTTGCCGAACGGCCAGGTTGCGGGCCGGCACGATGCGGCCATAGGTGCGGCGGCCTTCGTCGGCGAACCATTCAATGATGTCGGCGGCCGACATCACTTCCACCTTGGCTTCGGCCAGCGGCTTGCCTTGCTCCATCGTCATCAACGGGGCAATGGCGTCGGCCCGCTCGCGCACCAGGCCGGCGGCCTTGCGCATGATGGCGGCACGCTCATGCGCGGGCGTGTTGCGCCAGGCCTGGAAGCCGCGCTGCGTGGCGGCCAGGGCCTTGTCGAGGTCGGCACGGCTGGCGTGGGCCACGCGGCCGATGGGCTTGCCGGTGGCGGGGTTCAGCACATCCAGGGTGCGGCCGTCGGCGGCATCAACCCATTCGTTGTCGATCAGCAGCCGGGTGTCTCGGTAGGCATTCGTCGTCATGCGCGCTCCTCACTGAACAGATGTTGAGCCGGAAAGTGTCGCACCGTCGGCACAACGCTTGCCGCAGCAAGGTTTCGACAACCTGGAGCAGACGATGTCACAACGCAACCTGCCGGTGCAGCAACCGCCCACCGATGAACACACCACCAACGACTGGATGGCCGAGCGCATCAACAACACCGGCACCGGCCAGGACCCGGCGCCCACGGGCACGCCGCTGCCAACCCACCAAAAGGGATCGGCCCAGCGCGGCCAGGCCGAAGAGTCCAAGCGCGGCTCCCACAACTAGACACCCGGGCCACGCCCAGGCCCACTGAATCGAACCGGTGCCGCCAGGCAGATGGCCGCGTGCTCTGCTGGATCAGAGGCAGCTTGGCCAGCTGCTGCTGCGCCAGCCGCTTGCGCGGATGGATGAGCGACGGGCTGCACACCGGCAGCAGTGACTCGGGCATCAGGTACTTCATCGTGGCGACCGACCACAGACCATCGCCCGCGGAGATGGACGCGTCCAGCCCGCTGTCAGCCAGCGGATGGCCGGCAGGATGGTCTGCTTGCGGTCGCGGCGTTCACTCGCGGGCGTCTGCTGCGGGGGCCGCGTGCGGCAAGTGCGCCAGAAACGCGTCCAGCGCCGCCAGGCCGGCCGCGTAGTCGCCGACGATGGCGACATCGCCGTAGCCGCTCCAGACCAATGACGGGCACAGCCGCGGACGGCCGCTGGCCAGCAGCTTGAAGACGAGGGGGATGTCGTAACGCCATTCCGACAGGCCCACCAGCTTGCCGCCTTCGGCGTCTGGCTGGCCCGGTATGACATCGCTGGCGTAGAGATAGCTTCGATTGGCCACGGTGGTTGCTCCGATGTGGGGGACACCGGCCCGTGCACCCGAACGTCATGGGCACCTGGCAGGAAGAGAGGCGCCCATCTTGCCTGCAGCGGCAGCGCACGCACCACAACGCCAGGCCTCCATGCCGGGCCGCACCTTCACTCACCCGGCGCAGCCGCCGCACCGCCCAGCAGTTGCGGGCTCCACACCACATAGCGGTCGCGGGTGCGCTTGGCCAGGTACAGCGCGTCGTCAGCATGGCGGATCAGGGCGTCGGGGCGGTCATGGTGGGGTTGCTGCACCGCCACGCCGATGCTGACGGTGACGCCGTGGCCATCGGGCGAGCCGGCATGTGGCAGCCCCAGCGCCCGCACCGCGGCCTGCGCCTGGGCGGCAGCGCTCTCGGCCGTCAGGGGGGCGCCGGGGTGGATCAAGGCCAGGAATTCTTCACCGCCGAAGCGGGCCACGGTGCCGTGGGCGCCCAGCGCCTGGGTCAGCGTCTCGGCCACGGCCTTGAGGCAGCGGTCGCCTTCCAGGTGCCCGTAGGTGTCGTTGTAGCGCTTGAAGTGGTCGATGTCGCACAGCATCACCGCCAGCGGGCAGCGGTCGGCACAGGCGGCGGCCCAGTGCTCGTCGATCACCCGCTGCAGTGCGCGCCGGTTCAGCACGCCGGTCAGCGGGTCACGCTCGGCCTGTTCCTGCAGGCGGAGGTTGGCGGCGCGCAGTTCGTCGAGCTGCCGGCGGATGGTGGCCTGCGCCTGCGCCAGCTCCGACATGTCGCGCAGCACACCGGTCAGGAACAGCTCGCCATTGTGATGGGTGCAGGCCATGCTCAAGGACATCGGGATCTCGCGGCCGTCCCTGGTCAGGCCGATCACGTCGACGTAGCCCTCGGTCCTGCGCACCTGGCCGCCGGACTGCATGTAAGCCTCCACACCGTGCCGGTGCGCCGCGCGGTAGCGCTCGGGCATCAGCTGCGACAGCTCCATGCCCAGCAGTTCGGCCTCGGTATAGCCGAACAGGCTGAAGGTGGCCTGGTTGGCGGCGACGATGCGGTTGCTGCGCGAGACGGTGACTACCGCGTCCACCAGGTGGTCGAAGATGAAGCCCAGCAGCAGCTGGCGTTCAAGGGGGGGCAGCGGCATGGTCGGCGCAGTCGGTGCGGGCGGGGTACAAGTCCGCCGGATGCACGACTGCCGGAGCCGACCGGCCCGACGACCAAGGCCGTGGGCAAATGCAAAAACGGTGGCGCCGCTGTGAGGCGGGGATCGCGCGATTGTCTCGTCAACACGCGCCGATCCGGCGCCCGCCACCGGCCTGGCACCGGTGCGTGGCCAGGCAAATGCTGACCTTGCCTGTCGTCAGGAAGCCGAGCTGCCGCCCTGGTTCTGGCCCTGCGTCACCGCGCCGCCGCAGCCCATGGCCCATTCGCGCAGCTCTTCGGCCAGCACGGTGTGCTTGTCGCGGTCGGCCAGCTCAATCAGGCGCGTGGCGTTGGCCTCGGTGACCTTCTCGCGGCCCACGCCCTTGACCAGTTCCTGGTAGATGGCTTCGACGTTGTCGTTGTCGGTCTGGCTCATGGGTTCTCCTTGTCTGAGCGTTACAGATGCCCGCAGGGCGGCAACTGCCGTGCCTCGTCAGCGCGTCTCTTCCGCCCGCCCCGGCGCCACCCCCGCCCACCACTGGCGCAGCGTGGCCACCATCACCTGGCGGGCGTCGGCGTCGCCGTTGAAGAGGGCGCTGAAGTACGAGGCCACCTGCTTGGCCGGG
>NZ_CAXFDV010000091.1:0-4328 GCF_964001545.1 uncultured Aquincola sp. | reverse complement strand
TAAACGTAATGTACTGCGGCCGGGCCCGCACCATCACCATGGCAAACGCCGACGAACAGCAGCTTGTCTATCCCCTGGGCGACACCTTGCCCGCCTCCGGCGGCACGCTGGAAGTGGCGCCCGGCGTGCTGTGGCTGCGCATGCCCCTGCCGTTTGCGCTGGACCACATCAACCTGTGGCTGCTGCGCGACCGGCAGGAGGGGCGCGAGGGCTGGACCATCGTCGATTGCGGCATCGACAGCCCCGGCACCCGTGCGGCGTGGGAGCAGGTGTTTGCCACCGCGCTGCAAGGCCTGCCGGTGCTGCGCGTGATCGTCACCCACATGCACCCCGACCACATCGGCCTGGCCCACTGGCTGACCGAGCGCTGGCACTGCCGGATGTGGATCAGCGCGACCGACTTCGGCGTGGCCCAGCTGGCGCGCAATGCCACCGGCCAGGGCGGCGACGAGAACGCCGACTTCCTGGCCGCGCATGGGCTGGCGGACGGCGAGACGCTGGAGTTGATCCGCCACCGCAGCGACTATTTTGCGCAACTGGTGCCGGCCCTGCCCGCCAGCTACCGGCGGCTGCTGGACGGCATGGTGCTGCAGATCAACGGCCGGCCATGGCGCTGCATCGCCGGCTACGGCCATGCGCCCGAGCACATCTCGCTGCACGACCAAGCGGCCGGCCTGCTGATCGCGGGCGACATGGTGCTGCCGCGCATCAGCACCAACGTGGGCGTGCACAGCAGCGAGCCTGAAGGCAACCCGCTGCCGCTGTACCTGGACTCCATCGCCCGCACCGCCGCCGAGCTGCCGGCCGACACGCTGGTGCTGCCTTCGCACGGCCGGCCCTTCCGCGGCCTGCACACGCGGGTGCAACAGCTACAACGCCACCATGACGAGCGACTGGCCGAGTTGATGCAGGCCCTGCGCCAGCGCCCCGGCAGCGCCGCCGACATGCTGCCGGTGCTGTTCCGCCGCGAGCTGGACGCCCACCAGACCACCTTCGCGATGGCCGAGTCGCTGGCCCACCTGAACATGCTGTGGCATGGCGGGCAGCTGCACCGGCAACGGGGCGATGATGGCGTGTGGCGGTTCAGCGCGGCGGCGACGGCCTGACGGCGCAGGCAGAGCCAGCGCAGGTCGGGCGGCAGATACTGCGCCCATGCACCCGCTTCACCATATCTCTTTCGGCGTGGCCGACCTGGCGCAGGCCGGCCGCTTCTACGACGCCAGCTACTACGCGGCCTTCGTCATCGACCCGGCCGGCCACGCCATCGAAGCCGTGTGCAAGGCGCCAGACTGAGCCGCGTGGCACCTGCGCCCACGCTGCGCCTGGGCCGGCAGGCCGCCACCTGTGCGCTCTTCTGCGCCTTGGCTCTGGCGGTGATGGCCTGGCGCCACCCTGACGACTGGCTGACCGACATCCGCACCGGATGGACACTGCCCGCGCAGCTGGCCCTGGCTGCGGCGGCCACGGCTGCCGCCTGGCTGCTCATCCTGATCGTGCGCCGCAGTCCGCGCTGGCGGCAGCGGGTGCCCGTGCCGTCATCGATGCAGGGCCTCGACCTGTCGGGCTACCGTCCATTGGCCGTCGCGCTGCTGGCCGGCATTGGCGAGGAGCTGCTGTTCCGCGCCGCACTGCTGCCGGCCGTGGGGCTGCTGGGCTCATCGGCACTGTTCGCGCTGGCCCATGCGCGCACCGCGTTGCTGGCCGGCCCCGGTTGGGGTCTGCGCAGTCTGTACCTCGCGCAGACGCTGCTGGCCGGCTTGGCGCTGGGGCTGGTCTACCTGCACCTGGGCCTGCTCGTGGCCGTGGTGCTGCATGTGCTGATCGACTGGGTGGGCTTGAGTCTGATGGCGGCGCGATCGAACGAGCTGGCGCGCGCCGCCCGACCTTGATCCAGCGCAAACCGGCGCCTGCCGCCCCTGGGTAAAAGCAGGCCAACGCCACCGTCCAGGCGAACAGGGCGGCTTCGTTGACGCGTGCAGTTGCGACGCCCCCGGCAGTTCACACCGTCGGAGGCGCCATGGTCGTCCACTTCTGCGCATCGCTGCCCTGCCCTGCCCGCCAGCGACTGGGCGATGGCCGGCTGCTGGAGCTGCGCCTGGCACCCCCGCCCGCCGCCGAGCCGCAGCAAGGCCTGCGGGCCGAGCTCGCGCAGGGCTGCCGGCGCTGCCCCTTCCACCTGGGGCTGCGCGACATGGGCTGTGCCGGCGTCATCCGCCACCCCATCTCCGCTGCGGCCGAGCGCTGGCTGCTGCAGCGCCTGCCCGACGACATGGACGAGCCGGCCGCCCGCCTGCTGCTGGCCGGCCTGCAGCAGGCGCAGGCCGATGGCCTGACGGTGGACCGGCTGCGCGCGCTCCATCGCCATTACGAGCTGCGCCGCCCGGTGCAGCGGCGCTGGGGGCCCTGGTTCAGCAGCCACACCACGGTGAGCTCGAGCCAGCTGCTGCAGGTGGCCCTGCACGCCGGCAGCCTGCTGCCGTCACAGGCCCGGCTGCTGGCCAGCGCGCTGGGCTACCTCGACGACCATCAGCAGGCTCGGGTCGATGCCGGCATGGCCTGCATGCCGCAGGACGATGCCTCGGTGCGCTCCCTCAAGCACTTCCTGTCGATGACCGCCGCCGCCGGCCAGCGCGGTGCCGGGGTGTTCATCAGCCTGGACCCGATGGGGCATGATGTTTGACGCAGAGCCCCACGCAATGTCTTTTCCATCCTTGTCCACCGCCCGCCTGCAACTGCGCGAAATCACCGACGCCGACGCGCCCGACCCGCTGCGCCTGCATGGCAACGCCGAGGCCATGCGCTGGTTCGGCAGCGACCCGCCGACGGACTTGGCTGGCGCCCGGCGGCTGGTGGAGGTTTTCGCTGGTTACCGTCGACAAGCTCACCCAGGCATCCGCTGGGGGCTGTGTCTGACTCATGAACCCCGCCTCATCGGTACCTGCGGGCTGTTTGCGCGCCAAGCGGGCTGGCGCAAATGCACCATCGGCTATGAGCTGCTGCCCGACCACCAGGGCCAAGGCCTGATGCAGGAAGCCCTGCAGGCGGCGATGGCCTGGGGCCATGAGCACATGAACCTGCACCGCATCGAGGCACTCGTTCATCCCGAGAACCTGCCCTCGCTGCGGCTGCTGGCCAGGCTCGGCTTTGAGCAGGAAGGCCGGCTAAGGGACGGCGCTTACTGGGGCGGCCGCTTCCACGACATGCTGATGCTGGCGCACGTGCGCACCCCAGCCGCACGCTGAAGACAGCCGTCTCGACGCGGCCCTGAGGGTGAGGATTTGCCCGCGCCGCGCCATTCAGGCGAGCGCGCGACAGCCGAATGAGGAGCAAACGGCGGCCGGCGTACCCCGGCGGCTTTGTCAAGGTACACGCTGACCTTGATCCTGCCCTGCCGCTGAACGAAGCTGATGCAAGCCTGAAGCGGTCATCAGGCATTCCCTCGCGGTTCGCGCAGTCCCCCGCAGTCCGGCCGGCCCGCGCCCTTGTGCCCGGTGCCTTGTTCCACGCTCACCTGTGTGGCCGACATGAACGAGAGCCTCCTCGTCTCGCGCCTGTTCAGCGGCGACCGCGCGCTGACGATCAGCAGCCCGGCGATTCCCCTGCACCGGGGCCGCCCGGCGCTGGTGCCGCTGCGGCTGAGCGGCCGAGAGGCGGTCAACGGCTTGTTCGAGTACCGGCTGGTGCTGCAGACGCCGGATGAGCTGGCGGAGTTTGGCGGCCCGATGCGGGGCGCCAACTTCAGCTTGCCGGACATGGTGGGGCGGGAGATTTCTTGCGCCATCGAGCTGGAAGGCCACGGGTCAGGCCTTCTTGGGAACCAAGGCGCAGGCGAGCGCCAGATCAACGCACTCATCACCGAAGCCCGCCTGCTGGGCGAAGACAGCCGGCATGCGCTCTATGAGCTGACGCTGCGCCCTTGGCTGTACCTGGCCACGCTGAGCACCGACTGCAAGGTCTTCCAGAACCAGACGCCGGTGCAGGTGCTTCGCGCGGTGCTGGACGACTACATCTTCCCTGTGGAATGGCGGCTCATCGAGCAGTACCCGGTGCGCGACTACCTCGTTCAGTACAACGAGACCGACTACCAATTCCTGTGCCGGCTGATGCAGCAATGGGGCATCAACCACCACTTCGAGCATGGCAACGGCGTGCACCGGCTGGTGCTCAGCGACCACAACGGCGCCTTCACGCCGCTGCAGCCGGATGAGCCCGCGAGCAGCTATCGCTCGATCGCCTACTACCCGCCCGGCCACAAGATCGACGAGGAGTACATCCACGCCTTTGCACCGGTGGATCGATTGACCGCCGGGAGCTACGAGAGCCGCGAG
>NZ_CAXFDV010000090.1:0-13706 GCF_964001545.1 uncultured Aquincola sp. | reverse complement strand
TGGATGGCCGCCGCCATCGACCCCTGCCATGCCGAACTCGAAGCCCTGGTGCGCACCGGCGTGGCCCAGGGCCTGCTGCACGACGGCGTGCCCGCGCGTGCGCCCCGCCTGCTGCTGGCACCGTTGATGCACTTCCTGTTCGACCTGCTGATCCAGGGCGATGCGGTGCGCGACCAGGGCGCGCAGCGGCGCGCGTTGCATGGCGCGTGGGTGCGCGAGCAGATGGCGCCGCGCTGAAACCGCGTCAGCCGGGGCCTGCGCCGCCTTGCGCCCCCTGCCGCGCCGTGAAGGCCAGCCAGCTGATCGGCATGAAAGTGCTCAACCGCGACGGCCGGTCCATCGGCTACGACGAAGGCCGCATCAAGGACCTGAACGCCGACAACTGGGTGACTGAGGTGCGGCGCAACCTGGGCAGCCGGCCGGCTGCTGCGTCGGCCGCCGCCAACGCGCGCTGACGCAGCTCAAGCCCGGCGCACGGTCGCCGGTTGGGGCCGCGCCAGCACCGCCACCGCGCCCAGCAGCGGCAGCGCCAGCAGCGCAAAGGCCAGGCCCAGGCTGCCCAAGGCGCCGGCCAACAGGCCGAAGGCAGGCGGCCCCAGCACCACGCCCAGGTAGGTGAAGAAGAGGCACCCTGCGGTGGCCGCTGCGGCTTGCTGCGGCGGCACCTGCCGCGCCACGCTGGACAGGTACACCCCGTTCCAGCCGATGGCGCTGGCGCCGTACACGGCCAGCAGCGCCAGCACCAGCGCGGGCCGGGTGCCGCCATCGGGCAGCGCCATCGCCAGGCCGCAGGCCATCATCAGCAGCACCAGCCCCAGCAGCGTGCGGGCAGCGCCCGGGCCGCGGTCGGCCAGCCAGCCCCACCAGATGCGCCCGACGACACCACCGCCCTGCGCCAGCGAGGAAGCAGCGCCCGCGGCCACCAGCGTCCAGCCCAGGTCGGCGGTGAGCCAGCTCACCATGAACGAGGTCAGGCTCACCTGCACCACCGACAGCACCAGCGAGCAGGCCGCCATCTGCCGCAACCCCGCCTGGCCCCACACCAGCCGCACCGGGCCGGCCATGGCACGGAACGTCGGCCAGGCCGCGCGCGGGTCACGCCCGGCATCCAGCAGCGGGTGCAGCGGCTGCGCCAGCGCGGCGCCCAGCAGGCACCATGCGGCCATGGCCGCCATCGCTTGAAAGCCGCCGCCGGCCGCGCCTGTGCCCGGGCCGGTGGCCCACACCAGCAGGCCGGGCACCAGCATGCCGGCCAGCGCACCGCCCACCGGCACGCCGGTCTGCTTGATGGAGAACACCAGCGCATGGCGGTGCGGCGGCGTGGTGCGGGCCAGCATGTCGGAGCTGGCCGGCGTCACCGGGCCGTAGCCCAGGCCGATGAGCAAGGCGCCCGCCAACGCGGCCGCGATGTGGGGCAGGCCCACCAGCAGCAGCCCCGCGGCGCTGCAGGCCAGCGACACCTGGCTGCTGCGGATGGGGCCCCAGCGCCGCACCAGGGCCGCGCCCCATTGGCTGGACAGCATGGCCGCCAGGTACACCAGCGCGATGTAGAAGCCCACTGCCGCCGTGCCCAGTTGCAAGGCCGGCAGCAGGCGCGGCGCCGCCACGGCGGGCGCCAGCACCGCGGCCGAGGCCGCTGCCTGCACCAGCAGCGTGATGGGCAAGGTGCCGTGGCGCACGAAGGCGCCGGCGGGCAAAGGGGGCGACTCAGGGGCCGGCTGCATGACCAGCGTCGGGCCCCGCCGAAGCCACCGTGGCGGCCCGCGCGCCGGCCACCACGCCCAGCGCCTGCAAGCGTTCGATCTGCGCCGCATCGAAGCCGGCCTCGCGCAGCAGCGCCTCGGTGTGCTCGCCCATGCGCGGCGCGGCCTGCTGCGGCAGGGACACGCCTTGCACGCGAATCGGGTTGGCCACCATGCGCGCCTGCCGGCCATCGGGGTAGGCATAGTCCAGCACGCCCGCCCGTTCATGCACGAAGGGGTTCTCCAGCGCCTGCGCCACGTCGAACACCGGCGACACCGGCACCTTGCCGGCCAGCCGCTCGATCCACACCGCGGTGGGCTGGGCCATCAGCGCGTCGTCCAGCAGCCGGGTCACTTTGTCGCGGTGCTTCAGCCGCTGCGCGAAGTTGGCCAGCTCGAGGTCGTCGATCCATTCCGGGTGGCCCAGTTCGCGCGCCAGCAGCGGCCAGAACTTTTCCTTGTTGCACATGATGAAGAGCCAGCCGTCCTGCGTGCGGTACAGCTGGCTGGGCACCAGGCTGGGATGGCCGCTGCGTGCCGTGCGGCCGGTGACGGTGCCGGCATTGAGGTACCAGGTGCCGGGGTAGTTGAGGTTGTGCAGCGCCACGTCGAAGAGCGAGGTGTCCATGTCCAGCCCCACGCCGGTGGCGCGCGCCTGCGTCACGCCCGCCAGCAGCGCGAAGGCCGCGGCCAGCCCGGTCATCAGGTCGACGATGGACAGGCCGTAGCGCACCGGCGGACCTTCGGGCTCGCCGGTGAGCGTGAGGTGACCGGCCTCGGCCTGCATCAGGTAGTCGTAGCCGGGCCAGGCGCGGCGCGAGCCTTCGCGGCCATAGGCCGACAGATGGGTGCAGACGATGCGCGGGTTGATTTCCTTCAGCGATGCATGGTCCAGCCCCAGCCGCGCGGGCAGATCTCCGCGCAGGTTGTCGAGCACCGCATCGGCCGTGCGCACCAGGCGGTGGAACACGGCCTGGCCTTCCGGGTGCTTCAAGTCCAGCGTCAGGCTCTTCTTGTTGCGGTTGAAGGTCTGGAAGAAGTGGCTGTCGTCCTCGCCGAAGAAATGCGGCCCCACATGGCGGCCGACGTCGCCGCCGTCCTTGTGGTTCTCGATCTTGATCACCTCGGCGCCCAGGTCGGCCAGGTAGGAGGTGCCGAAGGGGCCGGCGCCGTACTGCTCGACGGCCAGCACGCGCAGGCCGGCCAGCGGCAGGGAAGGGGAAGAAGCTGCGGTCATCGGCGGCTTTCAGTGCAGGGAAGGGTCGCGCGCCAGCAGGGCTTCCAGCGCGGCGGCGTCGGCCGCGCGGTCCAGCGTCAGCACCGCATCGCACACCTGGGCCGCATGCGCGGCCGGAAAGCACAGCGTGGCATTGGCCAGGAACTTGTCGCGCACTTCGGCGTTCGACAGCGGGCGCTCGGCATGGCCGCGGTTGACGGGTTCGCGGTGGCTCAGCGTGCGGCCGTCGTCCAGCGTCACCCGCACTTCGCCGGTGTAGTGGCGCGGGAAGGTGCTGGCCTCGTCCACCACGTAGTGCACCCGCTGCATCAAGGCCAGCGCAGCGGGTTCGGTGAAGGCGGCCGGCTCCAGCTCCTGCAGGCCCAGGCGCCCGCGCAGCAGGCCGCTGGCCACGCCGTAAGGCAGGCTGAACTTGGCGTCGTAGTCGGTGCGCGGCTGGCGCTTGCCTTCCTGCGGCTCGCACACCGCGGGCACCACGCCCGCGGGCACGCGCACCTCCACCCGGGCGATGCGCGCGGGGTCGCCCACCGCCGCTCGCAATGCAATGGCCGCATCGGCACTGGCATGGATGAAGTGGCACACCGGAAACGGCTTGATGGCCACGTTCTCGGTCTCCCAGGTGCTGGCCTGCCCGTTGGCCGACAGGCCCGCGGTGCCCAGGGACAGGTCGATGCCGGCGTGCTGCGCCTCGCCCATGTACAGGCGGTAGAAGCCGTAGCGGCCTTCATAAGCTTCCGCCGGCGCGTCGATGCCGTGCGCCGCGAACATGGCGGCGGTGATGGCCGCCTGCGCCGCCCAGCCGGGGTGGAAGCGCTTGGTCCAGGCGCCGTCTTCGATGAACTGCAGGCTGCCGCCGGCCATCGACAGCGCGGCGCCCTGCGCGCGCACCAGGCCGTCTTCGTCCAGGCCCAGCAGGCGGCCGGCGGCCAGCGCGCTGGCCATCGCGCCCACCACGCCCGTGGGGTGAAAGCCGTGCGCATGCAGGCCACCGCGCGTGACGCTGGCGATGCGGGCGCCGCACTCCACGCCGGCGATGTAGGCGGTCAGCATCTCGGCGCCGCTGGCACCGCACTGCGCCCCCAGCGCCAGCACCGTGGGCAGCACGCTCACCGTGAGATGGATGATGCCGGCCATGTGGGTGTCGTCGTAGTCCAGGCCATGGGCCAGCACGCCGTTGAGCAGCGCCGCATCGCGCAGCGGCAGGCGGCGGTCGTGACCCATCACCGCACGGCCGGTGGCACCGCCTGCGGCACCCACGGCCGATGAGGCCAGGGCCTGCACCGCGCTGGTGAAGCGTTCGGCAAACGGCTGCCGCCGCGCGGCCAGCGCGCAGCCGATGGCGTCCAGCATCAGGTGGCGGGCACGCAGCGCCACCGGCTCGGGCACCTGCGCCAGCTGCAGCCGGTGGGTGAAGCCGGCCAGCGTGCGGGCGATGGTGTCGGCCTGCTGCAGGCGGCTGGGCGGCTGTCCGGCTACCACCGGCGTGGAAGGAGTTCGCTCGGTCATCGTCACTCCACCTTCGCGCCGGAGGCCTTGACTACCTGCGTCCACTTGGTGATCTCGGTCTTGATGAAGCCGCCCAGTTCCTCAGGCGACATCACCATCGGCTCGGCGCCCTGGGCCATGAAGTGCTCGCGCACCACCTTGCTGTTCAAGGCCTTATTGATCTCGGTGTTGAGCTTGGTGACCACCGCCGGCGGCGTGCCGGCCGGCGCCATGATGGCCACCCACGGCACGCCGCTGAAGCCGGGGTAGCCCAGTTCGGCCACGGTGGGCAGGTCGGGCGCCGCCGCGCTGCGCCTGGCGCTGCTCACGGCCAGTGCCTTGAGCTTGCCCTGCCTGACGAAGGGCATCGCAGCCACGGTGGTCTCGAACATCACGTTCACCTGGCCGCCCATCAGGTCGGTGAGGGCGGGCGGGCCGCCCTTGTAAGGCACGTGCATCAGGTCGATGCCGGCGGCCGAGCGGAACATTTCCATCACCAGATGGTTGGTGACGCCGTTGCCGCCCGAGGCGTAGTTGATGCTGCCCGGCCGCGCCTTGGCCTGCGCCACCAGGTCCTTGACGCTGGCGGCATTGAAGCCTGGGTTGGTGACCAGCACCAGCGGCACCAGGGCCAGGCCGGCCACCGGCACGAAGTCCTTCACCGGGTCGTAGGGCAGCTTGCTGTAGAGGCCCGGGTTCACGGCCAGCGGCCCGCTGGACGTCAGCAGCAGGGTGTAGCCGTCGGCGGGCGAATTCATCGCCTGTTGCGTGGCGATGATGCCGGCCGCGCCCGGCTTGTTGTCCACGTAGAACTGCTGGCCCAGCTGCTCGCTCAGGCGCACCGCGATCTCGCGGCCCAGCACGTCGGTGGCCTGGCCCGGCGGAAAGCCGGTGAGCACCTTGACCGGCTTGGCCGGGTAGTCCGGCGCGGCCGGCTGGGCCATGGCGGCTGCGCCGGTGAGCACGGCGGCCGCCAGCAGCAGGGGATGGAAGAACCTTCGGGCCATCGCTTGTCTCCTGAATTGTGCGGACAATATAGGTCGGCGCAAAACAGGCTGTCAACGGCCACGGCCAAGGCCGTGTCCGCGATGCAGGGGTGTCGAGGGTTTGTCCGGGGCCGCGCGGCTTACTTGCGCAGCTCCATCCGGTAGGTGAAGCGGTCGCTGGGGTGCACGTTCTCGGCCAGCTCCAGCAGCCGGCCGTCGTCGCCGTAGTAGCGGCGCACGATGCGCAGGGCCGGGGCGCCTGCCTCGGCGCCGAGGTTGGCGGCGTCGTCGGCGTCCAGCACCACGCCGGAGATCTGCTGCTCGATGCGTTCGATGGAGCGCTTGAACTCGCGCTCGATCAACGCATAGATGGCCACCTTGCTGTCGCGCAGGCGGGGCTGTATGCCGTCCAGCAGCGGGTTCAGGAACAGGCGCGTGACGCAGATGGGCCGGGCATCGGCATGCGCTGCGCGGCGAACGCCCACGGCGTAGATCCACTCGGTGCCGGGCGCATCGCCGAAGTCGCGCGCCTGCGCCTGCGACAGGCCGATGCGCCCCACGTACATCACGCGCAGCTCGGTGTCCTGCGCGTACTGGAAGAGGTCGCTGGCCGATGTGGCGTCGTGCGTGTAGCGCGCTTCGTCGGGCGTGGAAGTGACCACCGTGCCCACACGCTGCCGGCGCGTGACCAGGCCCGCCTGCGACAGCAGCCGCACCGCGCCGCGGGCGGTGAAGCGGCTGATGCCGAACTGCTCGCACAGCTCCAGCTCGGTGGGCAGCCGCGCGCCCACCGGGTACACGCCTTCGGCAATGGCGCGCTTGAGCTCACGCGCCACCTGCTGGTAGCGCGGCTGGCCGCCGGCATCCTCGGCCGCCGTTTCGGCCACCGCCGGCGTCTTGATGGCCTTGGCGGCCTTCGCAGCCGTGGCTGGCGGGTTCTGCTTGCGGGGTCGGACGGCGGCGTTCACGGCGGCGGATTTCAACACAGTGCCGGCCCTGCGCTTGACTTGGTCCGCATCGCCTGCCTAATATGTCCGGACATATGAACGCAGCCCAGCAACCCCGCGCCATGCTCTTCGTCTCGGGCGAAAAGCCCGATCGTTTCGACAAGGCCCTGGCGGCCGGCGCCGACCTGGTGTGCATCGACCTGGAAGACGCGGTGGCGCCGAGGGCCAAGGCGCAGGCCCGCGCCGCGGTGCTGCAGTGGCTGCAGGCCCGCCGGCCGGCCGGCATTGCCTTGCGCGTGAACGGCGTGCGCACGCTGGAAGGGCTGCGCGACCTGCTGGCCCTGGTGGAAGCGGACGTGCGGCTGGACTGGTTGCTGCTGCCCAAGGTGGAGTCGGCAGACGAGCTGCAGCTGGTGCAGGCCTGGACCGGCGAGCGCTGCCCGCGGCTGGCGGCGCTGCTGGAAACCCCGGTGGCCATCGAGCAGGCCGGCCGCATCGCCGCAGCCGGTGGCCGCCTGGGTGCCTTGATGCTGGGCGGCGCCGACCTGGCGGCCGAGCTGGGCGCGCAGTTCGGCTGGGACGGCCTGCTGCATGCCCGCGGCCGGCTGGTGAATGCCGCGCGCGCTGGCGGGCTGCAAGCCTGGGACGTGCCGTACATCGCGCTGGACGACGAAGCCGGCCTGGCCGAAGAAACCCGCCGCGTGGCGGCGCTGGGCTTCGACTGCAAGACCGCCATCCACCCTCGGCAATTGCCGGTGGTGCATGCCGCGCTGCAGCCCAGCGCGGCCGAGGCCGAATGGGCAGCGGCCCTGCTGGCCGACCTGCCCGAAGGCGCCACCCCGGGCGCCTACCTGTTCCGCGGCCGCATGGTGGATGCACCGGTGCTGGCCAAGGCCCGCCGCATTGCGGCCCGCATCCAAGCCTGAAGAACCGATCACCCAAGGAGACAAGCCCATGGTCCAGACCGCCAAGCGCATCGGCGAGAACCGCTACCGCGAGCAATTCGGCCGCAGCTACGAAGACTTCCGCATCGGCGACATCTACGAGCACCGGCCCGGCCGCACGATCAGCGAGACCGACAACACCTGGTTCACGCTGCTGACGATGAACACCCATCCGATGCACTTCGATGCCGAGTACGCCAAGGCCAGCGAGTTCGGTCGCTGCATCGTCTGCAGCCCCTTCACCGTGGCGCTGCTGGTGGGCATGAGCGTGACCGACGTGAGCCAGAAGGCGATCGCCAACCTGGGCTGGGGCGACATCAAGCTCACGCACCCGGTGTTTGCGGGCGACACGCTCTACGGCGCCTCCGAGGTGCTGGACAAGCGCGAGAGCCGATCGCGCCCCGGTGCCGGCCTGGTGAGGGTGCGCACCGTGGGCACCAACCAGGACGGGGTGGAGGTGTGCACCTTCACCCGCACGATGCTGATCGCCAAGCAGGGCCACAGCGTCGAAGACAAGGTGAACTACTGATGAGCATGCAGCCCCACACCGCCACCGACGACCAGCAGGCCTTCGTCGATGCCATCGAGACCTGGGTGGACAAGGAGCTTCGGCCCGCCGCCCGCCGATACGACCTCGCCGACGAATACCCGCACGACATCGTCGAGCAGATGAAGGAGCTGGGCCTCTTCGGCGCCACCATCGGTGAGGCCTACGGCGGCCTGGGCCTGTCGGCCTGGACCTATGCGCAGATCGTCATCAAGGTGGCGGGCGCGTGGATGGCGCCTTCGGGCATCTTCAACTCGCACCTGATCATGGCCTCGGCCATCGAGCGTTGCGGCACCGAAGAACAGAAGCAGCATTGGCTGCCGCGCATGGCCACGGGTGAGTACCGCGGCAGCATCGGCCTGACCGAGCCCAACGCCGGCTCCGACCTGCAGGCCATCCGCACCGTGGCGCGGCGCGAGGGCGACCACTACGTGGTCAACGGCAGCAAGACCTGGATCACCAACAGCCTGCATGGCCACGGCACGCTGCTGCTGGTCAAGACCGACCAGGCGGCCGAGCCGCGCCACCGCGGCATGAGCCTGCTGATCGCCGACAAGGGCCCGGGCTTCAACGTGGTGGGCAAGCTCAAGAAGATGGGCTACCGCGCCATCGACACCTGCGAGCTGACCTTCGAGGACTACCGCGTGCCGGCCAGCCACCTGCTGGGCGGCGTGGAAGGCAAGGGCTTTGCGCAGACCGCGGGCGGGCTGGAACTGGGCCGCATCAACGTGGCCGCGCGCGGCGCCGGCATCGCTGAAGGCGCGCTGCACCTGGCGCTGCGTTATGCGCAGGAGCGCAGCGCCTTCGGCAAGCCGATCAGCCAGCACCAGGCGGTGCAGCTGAAGCTGGCCGACATGGCCACCCAGGTGGAAGGCGCCAAGCGCCTGATCGAGCAGGCGGCCCGCAAGTTCGACCTCGGCGAGCGCTGCGACCTGGAAGCCGCGATGGCCAAGCTCGCCGGCTCCGAGGCCGGCGCCTTCTGTGCGCAGGAGGCGATGCGCATCTTCGGCGGCTACAGCTACTCGGTGGAATACGACATCGAGCGCTACTACCGCGACGCGATGCTGATGTGCATCGGCGAAGGCACCAACGAGATCCTGCGCACCGTCATCGCCAAGCAGTTGATCGAACGCCACCCGGCGTGACGGCAGCCCCAGCAGCGGTTTACGGCGCCGAGGTGGCGCAGCGGTAGCTGGCCATCAGGCTGGCATCGCCGCCCACGTACTGCGGGTAGCCCGGAAAGCGGCACATCGGGCGCGAGGCCAGCGTGGCGTAGGGCGCGGTGGCCGCATTGCGCACCTGGGCCAGGGCGTCGGCCGGGGCGGTGCCGGTGGTCGACCAGCGGTCCAGCTCGGCCAGCAGGTCGGTGGTGGTGGGCACCAGGGTGCCGGTGGTCAGGCTGGCCGCGGTGCCGCCATGGTTGGAGGCCGGCGACACGTACAGCCGCATGAAGCCATCCACCGCCGACTGGCCCATCCGGGCCACCACGCTGTGGTAGTACTGGATGCCCGCCAGCGGGCTTTGCGCCATGTCGCCGCTGTTCTCGCGCACGATTAGCTTGCCGCCGCGCCGCAAAAAGCCCGACAGGTCGGGGTCGGTGGCGTCCATGAGCGCCGACACCTCCTGGATGCGCGTGCGGAACGTGGCCGCGTCGAAGTTGCGCACGTCGAAGGCCGCATCGCGCGCGATCACGTAGCGCGCGTAGCTGCTGCCGTAGTTCACGCCGCGTGCATCGGTGGCCAGCGGCGTGGGCACCTGCGGCACCTGGCCATTGGTGATCCAGCGGCCCAGGCCTTCGCCGCCCGGCTGGATCTCGCCACCGAAGAGCCGGCCGGGGTAGGTGGTGAGCCCGTTGGCCAGCGCGAACGGCATCACCGTGGGGCCGTAGGTGGCCTGCAGCGTGGCCAGCTGCGCATCCGACAGGCAGCTGTCGCCCGCGTCGGCGCCACCGGCGCAGCGCAACGCTTGCAGGTTCACGCGGGCAGGGCACGCCAGGTAGTTGCTCACCACGCCGTCGGCGATGCCGTCCAGCCCGTCGCAGGCGGTGTTCACCGCATCGGCCACCAGCCGGATCTTGGCGGTGTTGAGCGCGCCGCCGTTGAACTGCGGCTTGCTGTAGTTGATGAAGCCGTTGAACAGCCCCGTCCAGTGGATCACCGGCACCACCGACACGATGCCGTCGAAGTCGGCCGGGTAGCGCTGCGCCATCACCAGCCCTTCACGCCCGCCCTCGGAGCCACCGAAGTAGTACTGGCGGCTGGGCGTGCGCAGGTAGTAGCCGGCCATCAGCGCATGGGCGCTGTCCTTCACCTTCTTGTACGACTCGTGCGCGAAGTTCACCAGCATCTCGTCGTTGAGCGCAAAGCGGCCCGGGTCGGTGGTGTTGTAGCTGGTGGCGTCGTGGCCGGAGTCGGTGCCGAAGGTGGCATAGCCCTGGGCCAGCGGCCGCGCCATGCCGGCGGGCGCGTCGCGCAGCGCGGCGGTGCCGTCGATCAGCACGCCGTTGAAGCCGCCGCCGCCGTACATCAGCGCCTTCTGGTTCCAGGTGGTGGGCAGGTTGAGCTGGAAGCGGATGGGGTCGGCGCCCGTGGTGCGCGCGGCGATGCTGCCTTGCAGCTGGCAGTACTCGGGCAGCTCGCCGGCCGCCGGCACCAGCACCGCGGCGGTCACCGTGGCCGCGCCGCTGGGCAGGCCGATGCGCGTCGGCGCCACGGTGGTGCCGGCCATGCGGGTGCAGGCCTGCTGCAACTCGGCCACGCCGGGCACCGGTGGCGGCGCGTCGCTGTCGCTGCCGCAGGCGCACAGGGTGAGCAGCAGGGCCGAGGCTGCGACAGCGCGGGGCAAGGCCGTGGGGATGAGGCTGGGGTACATCGGGGTCTCCGGTGGGACGGCACCAGCAACATGGTGCGCCTTTGTGATGTCAAGACATGCACAAAACTGCATGTTCGTGCAGTGTTAACGTTGCCATTAGCGGCTGCATTGGGACTTACCCGTCCACGACGGTTGCCTACACTGCCCTCCATGTCCCAGGCCCCCGACGATGAATTGCCCGCGCCGGCCGCCCGACCGGGCTCGGCCACGCTGCACCATGTGGCCGGGCTGGCCGGGGTGTCCATCATCACGGTCTCTCGTGCGCTGCGCGAGCCGGCCAAGCTGGCCCCCGAGACGCTGGCCCGTGTGCGACAGGCGATTGCCGACACCGGCTACGTGCCCAACAGCGCCGCCGGCACGCTGCGCATGGCGCGTTCGGGCTTCGTGGCGGCGCTGGTGCCCAACCTGCAGGCCAGCAACTTCGCCCAGTTGTCGGCCGGGCTGACCGAGGTGCTCAGCGCCCATGGCTACCAGCTGCTGATCGGCGAGATCGGCTACGGCGGCGGCCGCGAAGACGACCTGCTGCGCGCCGCCCTGGGCCGGCGGCCCGAGGGGCTGGTGATCACCGGGGTGCGGCATTCACCCGCGGGCCGCGTGCTGCTGCGGCAGGCCGGCATTCCCATCGTCGAAACCTGGGACCTGGCCGACGAGCCGATCGACATGCGGGTGGGCGCCTCGCACGAGCGCATCGGCGAAGCGGCCTGCGACCACCTGGTGCAGCGCGGCCGCCAGCGGCTGGCGCTGGTGTCGGCCGACGATGAACGCTCCTTGCGGCGGGCCGCCCGCTTCGTTCGGCGCGCCGCGGCGCTGGGCCTGCGGGCGCCGGTGGCATTGACCGTGGCAGCGCCCAGCACCCATGCCCAGGGCCGCGCGGCACTGGCCGACGTGCTGGCGCGTGCGCCCGACATCGACGCGGTGTGCTGCAGCTCCGACCTGCTGGCCATGGGCGTGCTGACCGAGGCCCGCGTGCGCGGCATCCAGGTGCCGCAGCAGCTGGCGGTGATGGGCGGGGGCGATGCCGAGTTCGCGGCCAGCTTGTCGCCCAGCCTCACCAGCATCCGCATCGACGGGCGTGAGACCGGCCGGCAGGCCGGCCAGATGCTGGTGGCCCGGCTGGAGCAGCGGCCACTGCCGCAACGGCACGTCGACGTGGGCTTCGAGCTGATGGCGCGAGAGAGCACCTGAGCCCTACAGCACCCCGCGCAGCAGCTGTGCCGCTTCCTGCAGCGGGGGCAGCAGTTTCAGCAGCGCATCGTCGCCCGGGTAGGCGCGGCTTTGAAAGGTGATGCTCATGGCCGCCACGCAGCGGCCGTGGCGGTCCAGCAGCGGCACGGCCAGGCCGCGCAGGCCGATGTCGGCGTACTGCTCGGCCAGCCAGTAGCCCAGCTGCCGCGCCTGCAGCACCATCGCCCGCAGCTGCTCGGGCGCCACCACCGTCTCGGCGGTGAAGCGGCCGAACTCGGCATCGGCGAACCAGGCGTCCAGCTGGGCATCCGTCAGGCTGGCCAGCACCACGAAACCGGCCGACACCAGGTGCGCCTGGATGCGCGCGCCCGGGTGAAAGCCGATGGAGATCACCCGCGGCGAATTGCTGCGGCTGAGGTAGACCACCTCATGCCCGTCCAGCACGCTGAGGTTGGCGGTCTCGCCCGTCTGCATCGACAGCCGCTGCAGGAAGGGCTGGGCCAGCCGCGGCAGCCGCGCCGCTTCCAGGTAGCTGCGGCCCAGCCGCAGGATGGCCGGCAGCAGCCAGTAGTGCTTGCCGTCGGTGTCGGCATAGCCGTAGTGCACCAGGCTCACCAAGTAACGCCGGGCCGCCGTGCGCGTCAGGCCGGCCAAGCGGCCGCATTCGGAGGCGGTGAGCCGCGGGTGCTGGTCGGAGAAGCACTCGATCACCCGCAGGCCCTTGCCCAGGCCCTCGATCAGCAGCGAACGGTCGATGTCGGTCACGGCGCCAGACTCCGGAGTAACCCTTGATGCGATCGATGATCGATCGCTAGCGCTTGATCATCGCACGTTCAGTGTGCGCAGCCAGCCCCTTTTGCCGCCCCGCTGGCTACAGTGAAAGCACCTCGAAGACAGGAGACAAGCCTTGGCAACTTCCCACGCAGGCGCCCACGGCGGCCGCCAGACCCGCAAGGCCACGGCCAGCGGCTGGATCGGATCGGCGCTGGAGTACTACGACTTCTTCATCTACGCGACCGCCGCGTCGCTGATCTTTCCGCAGATCTTCTTTCCCAAGGGCGACCCCACCATCGCCATCGTGGCCTCGCTGGCCACCTACGGCGTGGGCTATGTGGCGCGGCCCATCGGCGCCATCGTGCTGGGCCATTGGGGCGACACCCACGGCCGCAAGAATGTGCTCATCCTGTGCATGTTCCTGATGGGCTTTTCCACCGTGGCGGTGGGCCTGCTGCCCACCTACGACCAGGTCGGCATCCTGGCGCCGGTGCTGCTGGTCATCCTGCGGCTGATCCAGGGCTTTGCGGTGGCGGGCGAGATCTCGGGCGCCAGCTCGATGATCCTGGAGCATGCGCCATTCGGGCGCCGGGGCTTTTTCGCCAGCTTCACGCTGCAGGGCGTGCAGGCCGGCCAGATCATGGCGGCCGCGGTGTTCCTGCCGCTGGCGCACTACATGCCCACCGAGGCCTTCAACAGCTGGGGCTGGCGCATCCCGTTCCTGCTGAGCTTCGTCGTCATCGTGGCCGGCTACATCATCCGCCGCGAAGTGCATGAAACGCCGGCCTTTGCCGATGCTGGCGCCAAGAAGGCCGTGGTGCGTACCCCCGTGGTGCAGGCCGTGACCGAGAGCTGGGGCGACATGCTGCGCGTGGTGTGCATGGCGCTGATGAACGTGATCCCGGTGGTCACCTCCATCTTCGGCGCGGCCTATGCGGTGCAGGCCAGCTACGGCATCGGCTTCAGCAAGGACGTGTACCTGTGGATC
>NZ_CAXFDV010000089.1:0-5119 GCF_964001545.1 uncultured Aquincola sp. | reverse complement strand
GGCATGAGCGACGCGATGAAGATCGACGCCAAGGCCCTGGGCAAGACCGCGGTGCTGATGGGCGGCAGCTCGGCCGAGCGCGAGGTGTCGCTGATGTCGGGCACCGGCGTGTTGAATGCACTGAAGAGCCAGGGCGTGGACGCTTATGCCTTCGACCCCGCGCAGCGCGAGCTGGCGGCGCTCAAGCATGAAGGCTTCCAGCGTGTGTTCATCGCGCTGCACGGCCGCCATGGCGAAGACGGCACGGTGCAGGGCGCGCTGGAGCTGCTGGGCATTCCGTACACCGGCTCGGGCGTGATGGCCTCGGCGGTGGCGATGGACAAGGTGATGACCAAGCGCCTGTGGCTGGCCGAGGGCCTGCCCACGCCGCGCTATGCCTGCCTGCAGCCCGGCGAGCAGACGCGCGAGCGCATCCGCACCGTGCCCGACGACCTGGGCCTGCCGCTGATCGTCAAGCCGCCGCACGAAGGCTCGTCCATCGGCGTGACCAAGGTGCAGGGCTACTCGCAGATGCAGGAAGCGGTGCAGCTGGCCGCCGGCTACGACCCCGAAGTGCTGTGCGAAGAGTTCATCGAGGGCGAAGAAGTGACCTGTCCGGTGCTGGGCGAAGGCGCCGGCGCGCAGGCGCTGCCGGTCATCCGCATCGTGGCGCCCGAAGGCGCCTACGACTACCAGAACAAGTACTTCACCGACGACGTGCACTACCTGGTGCCCAGCGGCCTGCCCGAGGCCGAGGAGCGCGAGATCCAGCGCATCGTGGTGCAGGCCTACCGCACGCTGGGCTGCCGCGGCTGGGGCCGTGCCGACCTGATGGTGCGCGCCAGCGACCGCAAGCCCTTCCTGCTGGAGATGAATACCTCGCCCGGCATGACCGGCCACTCGCTGGTGCCGATGTCGGCCCGCGCGGCCGGCATCAGCTACGAGCAGCTGTGCCTGCACCTGCTGGCCGGTGCCCGGCTGGACTCGACCCGCCCGACCTCGGATGCGTGAACGCATGAACATGGCCCTGCCCAACGACGTGCGGCTGACCAACGCGGTGGCCAACACCGTGTTCGTGCTCGCGTCGCTGGTGCTGGTGGCGGCGGCGGTGGCCTGGGTGGCCCGGCTGCCGGTGTTCGCGCTGCGTGGCATCGTGGTCGATGGCGAACTGGCGCGCAGCAGCGTGGCCGCCATCCGCGCCAATGCCGCGCCGCAGCTGCAGGGCAACTTCTTCACCATCAACCTGGCCGCTGCACGCGCGGCCTTCGAGACGGTGCCCTGGGTGCGCCAGGCCATCGTGCGCCGGGTGTGGCCCAACCGGCTGGCCGTGACCCTCACCGAGCACCAGGCCGCCGCCTACTGGGAAGACGACAACGGCGACGAGCGCCTGGTCAACCTGCAGGGCGAGGTCTTCGAGGCCAACCTGGGCGACGTGGAAGAGGAAGGCCTGCCCACGCTGGCCGGCCCCGAAGGCAGCGCCGCGCAGATGCTGGCGCTGTACCGCCGGCTGCAGCCGGTGCTGGCGCCGCTGCAGGCCGAGGTGGACACGCTGCGCCAGTCGCGCCGCGGCTCGTTCACGGTGGAGCTGGACAACGGCGCCACCATCGAGATCGGCCGCGGCACCGACGACGTGCTGGTGCAGCGCACCGAACGCTTCGTGCGCACGCTGCCGCAGGTGATGGCCCAGTACCCGGGCCGTGCGCTGCAGTACGCCGATCTCCGGCACAACGATGCCTATGCGCTGCGCATCCAGGGCGTGACCACGTTGGTGGCACCGCCCCCGCCGGTGCGAAACAAGCCGGCGCCGCGTCCCGCGGCCGCACGGCAACGCTGATGACATCAGGACACACAGATGGCCAAGGAATACAAGGATCTCGTCGTCGGGCTCGACATCGGCACTGCCAAGGTGATGGCCGTGGTGGCCGAAGTGCTGCCCGGCGGTGAACTGCGCGTGGCGGGGCTGGGGGTGGCCTCGTCGCACGGCCTCAAGCGCGGCGTGGTGGTCAACATCGACGCCACGGTGCAAAGCATCCAGCAGGCCTTGAAGGAGGCCGAGATGATGGCCGACTGCAAGATCACCAGCGTGTACACCGGCATCACCGGCAGCCACATCCGGGGGCAGAACTCCACCGGCATGGTGATCGTGCGCGACAAGGAAGTGACCCCGGTGGACGTGACCCGGGTGGTGGAGACGGCCAAGGCCATCAACATCCCCAACGACCAGCGGCTGCTGCTGGTGGAGCCGCAGGAATTCGTGATCGACGGCCACGAGGTCAAGGAGCCGATCGGCATGAGCGGCGGCCGGCTCGAGGTCAAGGTGCACATCGCCACCGGCGCGCAGAGCGCGGCCGAGAACATCATCAAGTGCGTGCGCCGCTGCGGCCTGGAAGTGAACCTACTGGTGCTCAACCCCAGCGCTTCCAGCCATGCGGTGCTGACCGAGGACGAGAAGGACCTGGGCGTGGCGCTGGTGGACATCGGCGCCGGCACCACCGACGTGGCCATCTTCACCGACGGCGCGATCCGCCACACGGCGGTGATCCCGATCGCGGGCGACCTGATCACCAGCGACATCGCGATGGCGCTGCGCACGCCCACCAAGGACGCGGAAGAGATCAAGGTCGAGTACGGCGTGGCCAAGCAACTGCTGGCCGACCCGAGCGAGAACCTGGAAGTGCCGGGCCTGGGCGACCGCGCGCCGCGCATGTTGTCCAGACAAGCGTTGTCGGGCGTGATCGAGCCGCGGGTCGAAGAGATCTTCTCGCTGGTGCACCAGGTCATCCGCGACAGCGGCTACGAAGAGCTGCTGTCCAGCGGCATCGTCATCACCGGCGGCTCGGCGGTGATGCCGGGCATGGTGGAACTGGGCGAAGACATTTTCCTGAAGCCGGTGCGCAAGGGCCTGCCCACGTACAGCGGAGCGCTGCACGACATGGTGGCCAACCCGCGCTCGGCCACGGTCATGGGGTTGTTGGAGGAAGCGCGGCTGGGGCGTGCGCGGGGCCACAAGGCGGCTGCACAGGCCGGCTCGGTGGAGACGCTGTTCGGCCGCGTCAAGGACTGGTTTTTTGGGGTGTTTTAGTAGAAGAAGCCCGTTTGAGGCTTCGCACAGGTAGGGCGCCACGAGCGCTGATATGAATCAACGGCAACTGCTAGGCAAGGAGTCAACAATGGCCATCGAAATGATCGAAGAATTCGACCAAGGCACTCAAATTCGCGTGATCGGCGTCGGTGGCGGCGGCGGCAACGCTGTCGATCACATGATCGCCAAGGGCGTTCAGGGCGTGGACTTCGTCTGCGCCAACACGGACGCGCAGGCGCTCAGCCGCAGCAGCGCGAACAGCGTCATCCAGCTGGGCACCACCGGCCTGGGCGCCGGCGCCAAGCCGGCCGCTGGCCGGGCCGCAGCTGAAGAAGCGGTGGACCGCATCCGCGCCTCGATCGACGGCGCGCACATGCTGTTCATCACCGCCGGCATGGGTGGCGGCACCGGCACCGGCGCCGCGCCGGTGATCGCGCGCGTGGCCAAGGAAATGGGCATCCTGACCGTGGGCGTGGTGACCAAGCCCTTCGAGTTCGAAGGCAACCGCCGCCTGAAGGCCGCCGACGAAGGCATCGCCGAGCTGGAAGCCAACGTCGACTCGCTGATCGTGGTGCTCAACGAGAAGCTGCTGGAAGTGCTGGGCGACGACATCACCCAGGAAGAAGCCTTCGCCCATGCCAACGACGTGCTGCGCAACGCCGTGGGCGGCATCAGCGACATCATCCATGTGCCGGGCCTGGTGAACGTCGACTTCGAAGACGTCAAGACCGTGATGAGCGAGCCGGGCAAGGCCATGATGGGCACCGCCCAGGCCGGCGGCCCCGACCGCGCCACCAAGGCCGCCGAGCAGGCCGTGGCCTGCCCGCTGCTGGAAGGCATCGACCTGTCGGGCGCCAAGGGCGTGCTGGTGCTGATTGCCGCGAGCAAGAACACCTTCAAGCTGGCCGAAAGCCGCAACGCGATGAACACCATCCGCCGCTACGCCGCGGAAGATGCGCACGTGATCTATGGCACCGCCTACGACGACAGCCTGGGCGACCAGCTGCGCGTGACGGTCATCGCCACCGGCCTGTCGCCGGCCCGCCGCCAGCAGGCCCCGATCAGCGTGGTGCACAGCGCGCCCGTGCTGCGCACCGGCACCGACAACCTGCCCATCCTGAACAACGTGGCCCAGCCCATGAGCGTGGGCGGCCTGGGCGGTGCGCCGATGCAGCACGACTACAGCCAGCTGAGCACCCCCAGCGTGTGGCGCAACGGCCGCACGCAGGCGGCTGCCAAGGTCGATGCGCTGGCCAGCAACGGCATGGACGAGATCGAGATCCCGGCGTTCCTCCGTAAACAAGCGGATTGAATGGGGCACCCGGTCCCGCGGGTACGCGGGACCACCCGCCGGGCGGGTTGCCGCGGCCGCCTTGGGGCGACCCGGCGCCGGCCGCGGTCGGCGGTCTGTCGTCGTTCAAAATGTCACCCGATGCCGCCACCCCGGCGGCACACGAGAACATGACATGAGCGACTATGGTTTCACCACCCGCACCGTGCACGCGGCCCAGGACGCTGGCGCCGAGCATGGGGCGGTGCACATGCCGATCCACACCTCGGTGCAGTACGGCTTCCAGAAAGTGGAAGACCTGATCGGTGTGTTCCAGGGCCGCATCAAGGGCGGCTTCAACTACGCCCGCCAGGGCACGCCCACCACCGCCGCACTCGAAGCGCTGATCACCCGCATGGAAGGCGGCGTGGGCAGCGTGAGCTTTGCCACCGGCATGGCGGCCATCACCGCCACCTTCCTGACGCTGCTGCGCGCCGGCGACCATGTGGTGTCCAGCAAGTACGTCTTCGGCAACACCAACAGCCTGTTCGGCACCCTGGCCGACCTGGGCATCAACACCACCAAGGTGGACACCGGCAACGTGGCCCACGTGGAAGCGGCGCTGCGCCCCGAGACGCGGATGGTGTTCGTCGAGACCATCTCCAACCCCGGCACCCGAATCCCCGACCTGGCAGCCATCGGCCAGCTGTGCCGCGAGCGCGGCCTCGTGTACGTGGTGGACAACACCGTCACCTCGCCCTACCTGTTTCAGCCCAAGAGCGTGGGCG
>NZ_CAXFDV010000088.1:0-3575 GCF_964001545.1 uncultured Aquincola sp. | reverse complement strand
CGACTGGATCCGGTCGCAATACGCTTCCCGCATCGAGAACGTGCTCACCGACCTGGCGGGCAAGCCGGTGCGGCTGGAGCTGATGCTGGCCCAGCGTGAAGCCGCGCTGGTCCGCCCCGTCGGCGACAGCATCGCCACCCGCGTGGCGCCCGCCGGCCAGTCGGGGGGCGCCAACGTCGGCGGCGGGGTCGCCGGCAACCCTGGCGGTGGTGCCACCAACGTGGGCGCTCCGGCGGTGGCCATCAGCCGGCCGCCGGCGCCCGCGTCTTCTGTGCACCGGCTCAACACCGCGCTCACCTTCGACACCCTGGTGCCCGGCCGCGCCAACCAGATGGCGCGCACCGCCGCGCTGCACGTGGCCGGCGCGCCCGGTCACATGTACAACCCGCTGTTCATCTACGGCGGCGTGGGCCTGGGCAAGACGCACCTGATCCACGCGGTGGGCAATGCGCTGCTGCGCGACCGGCCCGACGCGCGGGTGCTGTACCTGCATGCCGAGCAGTTCATCTCCGACGTGGTGAAGAACTACCAGCGCAAGACCTTCGACGAGCTCAAGGCCAAGTACCACAGCCTCGATCTGCTGCTGATCGACGACGTGCAGTTCTTCGCCGGCAAGGAGCGCACGCAGGAGGAGTTCTTCAACGCCTTCGAGGCGCTGGTGGCCAAGCGCTCGCACATCATCATGACCAGCGACACCTACCCCAAGGGGCTGGTGGACATCGACGAGCGGTTGACCAGCCGCTTCGACGCCGGCCTGACGGTGGCCATCGAGCCGCCCGAGCTGGAAATGCGCGTGGCCATCCTGATCAAGAAGGCCGACGCCGAAGCCTCGCCCATGCCCGAGGACGTGGCCTTCTTCATCGCCAAGAACGTGCGCGCCAACGTGCGCGAGCTCGAAGGCGCGCTGCGCAAGGTGCTGGCGTACTCACGCTTCAGCCACAAGGACATCAACATCGCGCTGGCGCGCGAGGCGCTGAAGGACCTGCTGTCGATCCAGAACCGGCAGGTCTCGGTCGAGAACATCCAGAAGACGGTGGCCGACTTCTACAAGATCAAGATCGCCGACATGTACAGCAAGAAGCGGCCGGCCTCGATCGCGCGGCCGCGGCAGATCGCGATGTACCTGGCCAAGGAAATGACGCAGAAGAGCCTGCCCGAGATCGGCGAGCTGTTTGGCGGGCGCGACCACACCACGGTGCTGCATGCGGTGCGCAAGATCGGCGGCGAACGCCAGAAGAACACCGAGCTGAACCAGCAGCTCCACGTGCTCGAACAGACCCTGAAGGGGTGAACAAGCTGCTGTCAAGTGACAAGCCTGTGGACAACTTTTGCGCAACCGGGCACCTATCCACAGGCCCTCGCGTTTTTCCGAAGTTGTTGTATGTCCGGCTCGACAATCCGGGTCATGCGGCCCACAGGCTTGCCCTCGCGGTAAATCGTTGATGGATCAGGCCAAAATCGCGTTCTCCACAGCCCGGCAGCGGCTCTACTAGAACTACCAAGTTAAGAGGAAGACATGATTGTCTTGAAAGCTCCGCAGGAAAAATTGTTGTCTGCCCTGCAGGCCGTCGCCGGTATCGTCGAACGCCGCCACACGCTGCCCATCCTGGCCAACGTGCTGCTGCGGAAGACCGGCCCCCAGATCGAGTTCACGACCAGCGACCTGGAGATCCAGGTGCGCACCCAGGCCGAGCTGGGCGGCGATGCCGCCAACTTCGCCACCACCGTGGGTGCCCGCAAGCTGATCGACATCCTGCGCACGCTGCCGGCGGACCAGGTGGTGTCGCTGTCGGCCACCCAGAACAAGCTCACGCTGCAAGGCGGCAAGAGCCGCTTCACGCTGCAGACGCTGCCGGCCGACGACTTTCCGCTGGTCAATGAAGCGGCCGAATTCGGCCCCGCGTTCAGCGTGCCGCAGAAGACGCTCAAGAGCCTGATCAACCAGGTGCACTTCGCGATGGCGGTGCACGACATCCGCTACTACCTCAACGGCATCCTGTTCGTGGCCGAGGGCCACACGCTGACGCTGGTGGCCACCGACGGCCACCGCCTGGCGTTGGCGCAGGCCACGCTCGAGACCGAGATCCCCAAGCAGGAAGTCATCCTGCCGCGCAAGACGGTGCTGGAGCTGCAGCGCCTGCTCAAGGACGAAAAGGCCGACAAGCCGGCCAAGGCTGACAAGGCCGAGAAGACCGAAGACGGCGAGGCCGCGGCCAGCGGCGACAATGCGCCGATCGAGATGCGTTTTGCCGGCAACCAGGCCAAGTTCAGCTTCTCGGGCATGGAGTTCGTCACCAAGCTCGTGGAAGGCAAGTTCCCCGACTACAACCGCGTGATCCCCAAGAACCACAAGAACGCCGTCGTGCTGGGCCGTGCACCGCTGCTGGCCAGCCTGCAGCGGGCCGCCATCCTCACCAGCGAGAAGTTCAAGGGCGTGCGCGTCAACATCGAGCCGGGCAGCCTGCGCATCGCGTCCAGCAACGCCGAGCAGGAAGAGGCCAAGGAAGAACTCGAGATCGACTATGGCGGCGACGCCATCGAGATCGGCTTCAACGTCACCTACCTGATGGACGCGCTGGCCAACATGAGCCAGGACATGATCCGGCTGGAGCTGCAGGACACCAACTCCAGCGTGCTGATCACCGTGCCCGAGCAGGCCGGCTTCAAGTACGTGGTGATGCCGATGCGCATCTGACCGGACGACCAGCGTCCAGCATCAAGCGGGCTGCGGCCCGCTTCAGCGTTTCTTATGAGGCCGCGGCCACAGCGCCGCAGCCTGCGAAGTGAGCCCCATGACCGACCCGAACACCTCCCCCACCCCCACGCCCGACGCCTACGGCGAAGGCAGCATCCAGATCCTGGAAGGGCTGGAAGCCGTGCGCAAGCGGCCGGGCATGTACATCGGCGACACCAGCGACGGCACCGGCCTGCACCACCTGGTGTTCGAGGTGGTCGACAACTCCATCGACGAAGCGCTGGCGGGGCACTGCGACGACATCATCGTCACCATCCACTCCGACAACTCCATCAGCGTCATCGACAACGGCCGCGGCATTCCCACCGGCGTGAAGATGGACGACAAGCATGAGCCCAAGCGCAGCGCGGCCGAGATCGCGCTGACCGAGCTGCATGCCGGCGGCAAGTTCAACCAGAACAGCTACAAGGTCTCGGGCGGCCTGCACGGCGTGGGCGTGAGCTGCGTCAACGCGCTGAGCAAGCAGCTGCGCCTGACCATCCGCCGCGAGGGCAAGGTGCACTTCATGGAGTTTCGAAAGGGCGTGCCGCAAGAGCGCCTGATCGAGGTGCGCGACGGCTTTGAAGTGAGCCCGATGAAGATCACCGGCGACACCGACAAGCGCGGCACCGAGGTGCACTTCCTGCCCGACGAAGAGATCTTCACCAACGTCGACTTCCACTACGACGTCCTGGCCAAGCGCCTGCGCGAGCTGAGCTTCCTCAACAACGGCGTGAAGATCAAGCTGGTGGATGAGCGCAATGCGAAGGAAGACAACTTTGCGTTTGCCGGCGGCGTGAAGGGCTTCGTCGAGTTCATCAACCAGGGCAAGAAGGTGCTG
>NZ_CAXFDV010000087.1:0-2642 GCF_964001545.1 uncultured Aquincola sp. | reverse complement strand
TCCGCTTGGCCGTCATTCCCAGGCCCAGGCTGTGTTGCTTCATGCACCGTATCGTCTCAGCGCTTCACGTTGTCGCCAAGCTTGCAGCGGGCGAATTGTGCAGACCTTCCTTAGCGGCCGGCGTTACAGCCCTTGCCACTGCTGCGGCCGGGCCGCGTCCAGTCCCAGCAACGCCAGCGCGCGTTCCACCGTCTCGTCCACCAACTGGTCGATGGTGCTGGGCCGGTGGTAGAAGGCCGGCAGCGGCGGAAACACGATGGCGCCCATCTCGGTGGCGGCGGTCATGTTGCGCAGGTGGGCCAGGTTGAAGGGCGTCTCGCGCACCATCAGCAACAGGCGGCGGCGCTCTTTGAGCGTCACGTCGGCGGCGCGTGTCAGCAGGTTGTCGCCAAAGCCGTGGGCGATGGCGGCCAGCGTCTTCATCGAGCAGGGCGTGACCGCCATGGCGGCCGTGTCGAAGCTGCCGCTGGCGATGCAGGCCCCCACATCGCCTGGCGCATGGGCGGCGGTGGCCAGGGCCTCCAGCGCGCGCCGGTCCAGGCCCATCTCGTGGTGCACGTTGAGCACGCCGGCGGGGGTGACCACCAGGTGCGTCTCGATGCCCAAGGTGCGCGCCCGCTGCAGCAGCCGCACGCCGTACACGGCGCCGCTGGCGCCGGTGATGCCGACCACCAGCCGCGGCGGGCGGCCGGGGGTGGCGGGGGTGGTCATCAGGCGGAGGCGGTCAGGGCCTGCTGCAGTTCACCGCTCTGGTACATCTCCATCATGATGTCCGAGCCACCGACGAATTCGCCGTTGACGTAGAGCTGCGGGATGGTGGGCCAGTTGGCGTATTCCTTGATGCCCTGGCGCACCTGCTCGTCTTCCAGCACGTTGAAGGTGGTCAGGTCGGTCACGCCGCAGGCCTTGAGGATCTGGATCGCGCGGCCCGAGAAGCCGCACATCGGAAACTGGGACGTGCCCTTCATGAAAAGCACGACGCGGTGGCCCTTGACGAGGCTGTCGATGCGTTGTTGGACGTCGCTCATGGTGTGGTTCCGCAAAAGGCAGTTGGTCTTTCGAACCCGCGGTTATACGGCATCGCGCCGCCCGCTGCCGGTGGCGGCGGGCAAGCCCATGCGTGGGCTCAGAACGAATAGGACACGCCCAGCTGCAGCACGGGCATCAGCCGCAGCTCGCGTGTCACGTCGTCCAGGCTGGGCGACGCCGTGCCGCCCACCCGCAAGCCGCCGCCCAGCGCCATCAATCCGAGGTCGGCGGTGAAGCCCCAGCCGCCGCGCACCGACAGGCCGGTGTAGCCCACACCCAGGTAAGGCACGGTGCCCGAGGCATCGCCGGTGGCATCCGCGGTGCTGCGGGTGAACGACAGGCCACCCGCGGACGGGATGGCGGCCGCGCTGAGGGCGGCGCTGCGGCTGCCCAGCAGCAGGCCGCTGGTGGCGCGGAAGCCGCCGGCCATGCGCCCGGCGGCCAGGCCGGTGCCCGCGAAGTAGTAGTCGCCCAGCACCTGGGCGCCCTGGGCCCGGGGCAGGTTCGTCAAGGACAGGTCGGTGCGTGCCGTCGGGCCGATGACGCCGATGCGGGCATGCCAGCGCGGCCACGCCTGGTCGGGGTCGGTGACACGCAGTCCGTCGCCGGCGGCAGCGCTGCCGGCGGCGGCCGCCAGCAGCACCGCCAGACCGTGTTGCAGAGGGATGGTTCGACGCATCGCATGCTCCCGTGCTGGCCTGAAGTGAACTGATGCTACTGCTGCAACGTACCGTTGTGCACGCGGATGAAGCGGTGCAAAGATCGGTGTTGTTTCAGCCCGGCCATCGGCCACCGGTGCAGCGCGCATGACCGGCCAGGTCGTGCCGGTGACTGATGTCCACCAGGCCCGCCGCAGCCAGCAGGGCGGCCACGGGCGACGCCTGGTCATGGCCATGTTCCAGCAGCAGCCAGCCGCCGGCCAGCAGCCGCTGGGGCGCGCCGGCCACGATGGCGCGGATGGCGTCCAGGCCGTCGCCCTCGGGCGTCAGCGCCATGCGCGGCTCATGGCGCAGCGCGGGCAGGTGGGGGTCGTCTCCGGCGATGTAGGGCGGGTTGCTCAGCACCAGGTCGAAGCGGCCTTCCGGCGCGCCCTGCCACCAGTGGCCGGCGTGCCACTGCACCGGCAGGCCCAGGCGCCGGCCGTTGGCTTGCGCCACCGCCAGCGCCGCGGCGCTGGCATCCAGCCCATGCACCTCGGCCGCCGGGCAGGCGTGCTGCACCGCCAGCGCGATGGCGCCGGAGCCGGTGCCCAGGTCGATCACACGCGGCGCCGGCAGCGTGGACGGGCGTGCGGCCAGGCAGTCGAGCGCCCAGTCCACCAGCGTCTCGGTGTCGGGGCGGGGGTCCAGCACGTCGGGCGTGACCTGCAGCATCAGCCCGTGGAATTCGTGCTGGCCGGTCAGGTAGGCCAGCGGCACCGCATCGGCGCGGGCCCGGCAGTCGGCGCTGAAGGCGGCATCCGCCGCCGCGGGCAGCGGGTCGGTGTCGTGCGTCAGCAGCCAGGTGCGCGGCCGGCCCAGGCGGTGGGCCAGCAGCAACTGGGCGTCCAGCCGCTCCAGGCCCAGCGCGCGGGCGTCGGCCAAAGCCTGGGCGACGGTGCGGGCGGCCGGTGC
>NZ_CAXFDV010000086.1:0-7767 GCF_964001545.1 uncultured Aquincola sp. | reverse complement strand
GCCACCTTGACCATGCGCCAGTTCTTCAGGATGTACTCGTGGATCTCGGCCTTGATCCAGTGCATGGCGTAGCTGACCAGGCGCACGCCCTGGTCGGGGTCGAAGCGCTTGACCGCCTTCATCAGGCCAACGTTGCCTTCCTGGATCAGGTCGGATTGCGGCAGGCCGTAGCCCAGGTACTGGCGCGACAGCGACACCACCAGGCGCAGGTGGCTCATCACCAGGCGGCCGGCGCTTTCCACGTCGGCTTCGTCGCGCAGCTTGCGCGCGAAGCGGGTTTCTTCTTCCTGCGTGAGCAGGGGAATGCGGTTCACCGCCGAGATGTAGGCGTCGAGGTTGCCGATCGGCGGCACCAACGCCCACGGGTCACGCACGGCGATCGCAGAGGCAGTGGTAGAAGTCATGGTTCCTCAGACAGTGTGTTCCGCAGAAGGTTCCAGGATATTAGCACTCGGCGTCCGAGAGTGCTGACGAGGCCGGCTATGGCGCCGATAGCGCCAGTCGGCCCTAGCGCCCATCTCATTCCGCGTGAGAGTGTGCGCTCACGTGTTGGTTCCCGGCGGCCGCCGCCGAGTGACCTTCGCCCTGCAGCCGGAAGGTGGCCACCACCGCGGCCAAGGCCTCGGCCTGGGCCTTGAGCGATTCGGCCGCCGCGGCCGACTCTTCCACCAGCGCCGCGTTCTGCTGCGTCACCTGGTCGAGCTGGGTGATGGCCCCGCTGATCTGCGCCAGGTCCTGGCTCTGGGTGCCGCTGACGGCGGTGATGCCGCCGATCATGTCGCGCACCTTCTGCACGCTGGACACGATCTCGCCCATGGTGCCGCCGGCGTTGTTGACCAGCCGGGTGCCCGCGTCCACCCGCTCGACGCTGGCGCCGATCAGCTGCTTGATCTCGCGCGCCGCCCCGGCGCTGCGCTGGGCCAGGCTGCGCACCTCGCCGGCCACCACGGCGAAGCCGCGGCCCTGCTCGCCGGCCCGGGCCGCCTCCACCGCGGCATTGAGCGCCAGGATGTTGGTCTGAAAGGCGATGCCGTCGATGGTGGCGATGATGTCGGCGATGCGTTGGGAGCTGCCGTGGATGTCGGTCATCGTGGCCACCACGTCGCCCACCACGGTGCCGCCCCGTTCGGCCACCGACGAGGCGGAACCGGCCAGGTGGTTGGCGGTGGCGGCCGACTCGGCCGAATGGCGCACCTTGGCGCTCAGCTCTTCCATCGCCGAGGCGGTGCTCTGCAGGTGCTTGGCCGCCTGCTCGGTGCGGTGGCTCAGGTCCAGGTTGCCGCTGGCCACCTCGCGCGAGGCGGCTTCGATGCTGGCCGACGACGCGCGCACCTGGCCCACCAGGCGGCTGAGCGCGGCCTGCATGTCGGCCAGGCCCTGCAGCAGCCGGGCCGGCTCGTCGCTGCCGCGGGTGTCGATGCGGCTGGTGAGGTCGCCGTCGGCAATGCGGCGGGTGACCAGCACCGCGCGGTCCAGCGGGCCGCAGACGGTGCGCAGCGTGGCCACCATCAAGGGCAGCACCACCAGCAGCGTGGCAGCCACCAGGGCCAGCCGGGCCCAGGCGGCGGCGGCGGTTTCGGCCGCGATGTCGGCGCGCAGCTGGTCGGCATGGGCGTGCTGGGCCTTCAGCAGCGCGCTGGCGTTGGCCTGCAGCGCTTCCAGCGTGTCGTTGGCGCGCTGGGCGTAGGCCAGGCCGGCCGAGGCGTCCATCTTGGCCTCCTTCAGCTGCACCGCGATGGGGTCGATCGCGCCGGCGTACTCGCCCAGCAGCTTGTCCTGGGTGGCGATCAGTTCGGCCAGCTGCGGGTTGCCGGGGTTGTCGCTCACCAGTTGCGCGCCGGCGGATTTCAGCCGTTCGAGCTGCTTTTTCCATTGCTGGTGCAGCGGGTCGACCTCGGTGGGATTGGACACGGCGGTGGCGATCATCGCGGCCTCGAAGCGGCGCAGCGCCGACAGCGATTCGCGCAGGTCGCCCACCTGGCCGGAGGCGGCCATCGCCTGGTCGAACAGCCGGGCCACCGGGCCGTTGGCCGTTCGGCTGTCCAGCAGGCTCCAGACGCCCAGCACCAGCAAGGACAGGCTGACGATGCCCATCACCAGATAAAAGCGGGTTCGCACGGACAAGTTGCGCACAGGGCGGATCACGGCAGCGGGCTCCTGGATGACGACGACATGCCAGGCCCCGGTGGGGGCCGGCTTCATGCAGCGCTTTCGGCCCTTGTCGTGGCTTTCTGTAATTCGCACTGCCGCGGTGCGGCATGCACCTAGCCGAAGCGTGTGTCCAGCGCTTCCAGCTGCTCGTCCAGCACGGCCAGGATCTCGCCCACGTTCACCGGCTTGGTGAGGTACTGCGCCGCGCCGGCCGCCATGGCTTCGCGGATGCGTGCCGAGGTGGCGTCGGCGGACACCACCACCACCGGAATGGCTGCCGTGCCTTCGTCGGCCTTGAGGTGGCGCAGCAGTTCCAGACCGTCGATGTCGGGCAGGTGCATGTCCAGCAGCACCAGGCTGGGGCGTTCGATGCGGATGGCGGCCAGCCCGTCCAGGCCCGTGCTGGACACCTGCAGCTGGATCTGCGGCCGCTGCGCCAGGATGCCGCGCATCACCTCGGCATTGGTCTCGTTGTCTTCCACGTAATGCACGATGCGCCGGCGGTAGGCGGCGTCCGCCGGCCTGTCTTCTTCCGGCACCAGCCGGGTGGCCGCGCCCGCGCGCCCGCGCGGCAGCTGCAGCACGAAGGTGGAGCCCTGGCCTTCGACGCTGCGCGCGCGCAGCGTGCCGCCCATCAGCTCGGCCAGCCGCTGGCTGATCACCAGGCCGATGCCGGTGCCTTCTTCGCCCGAGCTTTCGCGCCCCAGCCGGTTGAAAGGCTGGAACAGGTCGGCCAGCTGCTGCTCGTTCATGCCCAGGCCGGTGTCGCTGACCTCGATCTGCACCGTCTGCGCGTCGGCCAGGCCGCTGGTGAGGGTGACGCGGCCGCCCGGCTGGTTGTACTTGATGGCGTTGGACAGCAGGTTGGTCATGATCTGCTTGACCCGCGTGAGGTCGCCCGCCACCACCTGGGCCTGCGGGTCGAGCTGCTCATGCACCGTCACGCCGCGGCGCTGCGCGTTGTGCTCCAGCAGCGAGCGGCAGGCGCGCAGCAGCTCGGGCACGTCCAGCGTCTCGGTCTGCAGCTTCAGCGTGCCGGCCTCGATGCGCGAGAGGTCCAGCGTGTCGTTGATCATGTGCAGCAGGTGCCAGCCGGCCTGCTGGATCTGCGCGGTCCACTCCGTCTGGTGGCCGGCCAGCGGCTGCTGGCGGTCCAGCTCCAGCAGCTGCGCAAAGCCCAGCATCGCGTTCAGCGGCGTGCGCAGCTCATGGCTCATGCGCGAGAGGAAGTCGCTCTTGGCGCGGTTGGCGGCCTCGGCCGTCTCGCGGGCGCGTTCGGCGTCCTGCAGCCGCAGGTGCTCGGTGATGTCTTCCACCACGCCCACCAGGCGGTGCGGCGCGCCGGTGCCGTCGCGCAGCACCGTGATCACCACCGACACCCACACCATCCGCTGGTCGCGGGTGACGTAGCGCTTCTGGCGCCGCACCATCGGCATCTCGCCGCGGATCAGGCGGCCGTTGAGTTCGCGGTCGAAGGCGCGGTCGTCGGGGTGGGTGAGCAGGGCGGCGTCCATGCCGGCCAGCTCCTCCGCGGTATAGCCGGTCATCTCGCGCAGCCGCGGATTCGACTCACGGATGCGGCCTTCCAGGTCGGTGTAAATCACGCCGATGGGCACGTGGTCCAGCATGTTGCGAAAGCGGTGCTCGCTCTCGCGCAGCGCGGCTTCGGTGCGCTTGCGTTCGGCCACCTCGCGCAGCAGGTCGGCGGTGCGTTCGCTCACCGCCAGCTCGATGCGGCGGGCGCGTCCGGTCATCGTCAGCAGCAGCGCGCCCACCATCGCGGTGGCCAGCAGGCCGACGATGGAAAACGGCCAGGCGTTGCCCAGCACGGCGTCTGCCGAACCGGCGACAGCTTTCTGCCGCACGCGGATTTCCCACTGCCGGCCGGCGAAGGTGATGGGCCGCACGTGCACCGGCCTGCGCTTGGTCGCCGGCCGCTCGCAGCCCGGTTCGCCGCCCAGGCGCGGCAGCGCGGCGTCGGGCGTCCTGTCGACGATGCACAGCGCCAGCGGCGCCGTGAGTGAGGCCTCGACCGCGCGCACCTGGTTGTCCAGGCTCACGGTGACGAAGATGCTGCCGCGCAGGGCGGCGATGCGGTCGGCCGCGTAGGTGGGCTCGCCGTGGTAGACGGCCTGATACACCACGATGCCCGTGCCGCCCTGCGTCAGCGTGAAGCCGGGCGAGGCCACCGGCAGGCCGCTGCGGGTGCTGGCGTCGATGGCATCGCGCGCTGCGGGAATGGACAGCGCGTTGACGCCCAGCGCGGAGGCGTTGTCCGACGCTGGTTCGATGAAGCGCATGGCCATGACCTCGGGGTGCCTGGCGGCTTCGGTGCTGCCGGTATCGGTGCGGTCGAACACGCGGTAGTGCGGCACGCCTTCGGCCTGCACCTGCGCCTCGAAGCGCGGCAGGTCGGCGCGCATCACCCGCTGGTGCCAGCCCAGGGCTTCCACGCCCAGCACCGGCAACAGCCAGGCGGCGGTGGCGCGCTTGAATTCGGCGCGGGTCACGTCATCCGAGGCGAGGAACACGCCGTGCACGGCTTCCAGTGCGCGCAGCGGCTCGCGCAGCCGCGCCTGCATCGCGCCCGAGGCGCTGGACGCCTCGCGTTCGAACATGGCGCGTTCGCGGTCGGCGTCCAGGCGCACCATCTGCTGGATGCCCAGCGCCATCAGCACCGTGACCACCAGCAGCGGCAGGCCGACGGTCAGCCGGCGCCGGGTCCATTCGGCGCGCGGCTGGCCGATCAGGGTCAGCGCGATCGGCGCGCCCACCAACGTGCCCAGAGCATCGCCGGCCGCCCAGGTTCCCCAGGTCACCAGGCGCATGCCCGGCGGCAGGATGCCCACCGCCGTCAGCGCCGCCAGCGCCACGGTGGCGCTGATCAGGCAGCTGAGCGCGGCCAGCAGGTAAAAGCGCAGCAGGTCGCGCGGCTCGGCCAGCAGCGGCGGCTGGCGCACGAAGCGGCGGATCAGCCCGGCGCCCACCACCGCCTGCAGCATCGCGCCCAGGCCGGCGCAGGCCGGCATCAGCAGCGCGGCGGCCGAGAAGCTGGTTTTTGCGCTGAGGTAGAAGTTGATGCAGGCCGAGCCCAGCGCCACCGCCAGCGCAGCGGGCTTGCCCCAGGTGAGCACGGCCACCAGCGCCAGGCCCGCAGCCGGGTACAGCGGCGAGGCGAAGCTGGGCGGGATGGTCACCAGCATGCCGAGGGCGCCGGTGGCCAGATAGGCCACCAGCGTCAGCAGCGAGCGAGAGGCCCAGCCGTTCGCCCGGGACTGCGGCACGGACATGGGCGGAAGAGGGCTACACGTTGAACAGGAAGTTCATGACGTCGCCATCCTTGACGACGTACTCCTTGCCTTCGGCGCGCATCTTGCCGGCATCCTTGGCGCCTTGTTCGCCCTTGAACTGCACGAAGTCCTCGAAGGCGATGGTCTGGGCGCGGATGAAGCCGCGTTCAAAGTCGGTGTGGATCACGCCGGCCGCCTGCGGCGCGGTGTCGCCGATGCGGATGGTCCAGGCGCGCACTTCCTTCACGCCGGCGGTGAAGTAGGTCTGCAGGCCCAGCAGCTTGAAGGCGGCGCGGATCAGGCGGTTCAGGCCCGGCTCGTCCTGGCCCATCTCGGCCAGGAACAGCGCACGGTCCTCGTCGGCCATGTCGGCCAGCTCGGCCTCGGTCTTGGCGCAGATGGCCACCACCGGCGCCTTCTGCGCCTCGGCGTAGGCCTTCAGGCGGTCGAGCAGCGGGTTGTTCTTGAAGCCGGTTTCCGACACGTTGCCCACGAACATCGCCGGCTTGGCGGTGATCAGGCACAGCGGCTTGAGCACCACCAGTTCTTCCTTGCTGAAGTCGATGCTGCGCACCGGCTGCGCCTGGTCGAGCGCGGCCTGGCATTTCTGCAGCACCGCCACCAGCTTGGCGGCTTCCTTGTCGTTGCCCGACTTGGCGGCCTTGATGGAGCGCTGCAGCGTCTTTTCCACGGTGCCCAGGTCGGCCAGGCACAGCTCGGTCTGGATGACCTCGATGTCGGCGATGGGGTCGACCTTGCCCGAGACGTGGATGACGTTGTCGTCCTCGAAGCAGCGCACCACGTTGACGATCGCGTCCGTCTCGCGGATGTGCGAGAGAAACTGGTTGCCCAGGCCTTCACCCTTGGAGGCACCAGCCACCAGGCCCGCGATGTCGACGAACTCGACGATCGCCGGCACGACGCGCTCGGGCTGCACGATGTCCGACAGCGCCTGCAGCCGCGGGTCGGGCAGCTCGACGATGCCCACGTTGGGCTCGATCGTGCAGAAGGGGTAGTTCTCGGCAGCGATGCCCGCCTTGGTGAGGGCGTTGAACAGGGTGGACTTGCCGACGTTGGGCAGGCCAACGATGCCGCACTTGAGGCTCATAGGGGATTCCGGAGGTGCCGGCGCAGGACGCGCCGGGCAGCAGACAAACGAGGGTGAAGTTTAAGTCGGCCGCTGGCGGGTGCCAGATACTGCACGCATCGCAGTACCGCACCGGGGATCCGACATGACGCAGCCAGGCACGCCCAGCCACGACGCACCGCAGGGCGTCACCCTCATCTCGCCGCACACCAAGGACCTGGGTGGCGGCTTTCTGGTGCGGCGCTCGCTGCCTTCGCTGCCGCAGCCGGCGGTGGGGCCCTTTGTGTTCTTCGACCACTTCGGGCCGGTGCAGGCGCACGACACCCAGGACGTGCGTGCCCATCCGCACATCGGCCTGGCCACCGTCACCTACCTGTACCAGGGCGTGATGGTGCACCGTGACTCCACCGGCGCGGTGCAGCGCATCGAGCCCGGCGCGGTCAACCTGATGGTGGCCGGCAGCGGCATCACCCATTCCGAGCGCATGCCGGACGAACTGCGCGGCCAGGCCGACCTGCGCCACGGCCTGCAGCTGTGGCTGGCGCTGCCGGAGGCGGACGAAGAGATGCCCTGCTTCTTCTCGCACACCTCGGCGGCCGACATTCCGGAAGTGGCCCCCGCGCCCGGCGTGGTGGCGCGGGTGCTGATGGGCAGCGGTTTTGGCGTCAGCTCGCCGGTGCCGCAGCGCTCGGCCACGCTGTACATCGACCTGCGGCTGGCGGCCGGTGCGCGGCTCACGTTGCCGCCGCTGGCGAAGCAGCAGGCGCTGTACGCGGTGGAAGGTGGCTACACGCTGGACGGCCAGCCGGTGGCCGCTCAGACCATGGCGGTGCTGCCGGCGGGCGCCAGCTGCGAGATCGTCGCACCTGAAGGAGCGCGCCTGGCGCTGGTGGGCGGCGACCCGCTGGGCCACCGCTACATGTGGTGGAACTTCGTCTCCAGCCGCAAGGAGCGCATCGTGCAGGCGGCCGACGACTGGGCGGCGCAGCGCTTTGCGCCAGTGCCGGGGGAAACCGAGTTCATCCCGCTGCCAGACAAAAGGCCGGCCTAAAACGCAATCGTCCCTTCGCCCCGCGCGCCGACCTGCAACACATGGTCGATGCCGCTGACGATGATGGCGTTCATGCCGAAGGTGAGGGCGCCGTTCAGCCGCGGGTCGGCGCGGTAGCCCAGCAGCGTGTCGGTGATGGCGTGGCCGGTCTGGGCCGTCGTCGGGTCCACGTCGGGGATGCTGCAGCG